>NZ_CFQZWI010000002.1:0-94315 GCF_986127675.1 Holdemania sp.
AGACGTGTGCTCTTCCGATCTTTGTTTTCTTATCGATCATTCTGGTGTATGCCCACAAAGGCACGCTGCTGCCGTCGTGGAAAAACCGGATGTTTCAGTGCTGTCTGGGGGCGACCTTTGCCGCGATGGTATCGAACGTCCTTTCAACGCTTATGCTGGCCAGTCCGCATTGGGTTGAATCGTGGCTGTGCTGGGGCGTGACGGAAATCTATTTTTTAGCGACGCCGTTAATGGGGCTGGCGTATTATTGCTACACGGCAGCGACGATTTTCGAGGAACACGCGGGGGGACGGCTGGCGTTAATACTCGGCGTTTTGCCCGGCGTTTTCTATGCCGCGCTGGTGCTGCTGAACCCCTTCACCGGCGCGTTGTTTTCAATTCGCGCGGGGATGTATCTGCGCGGCCCGCTGATCATTGCAACATATCTTATTTTTTATTTCTACTGCCTGATTTCGGTGCTGCTGGTGCGGCGGTACCGCCGCTGGCTTCAGCCGCAGATTTATCGCATTCTATTTGTTTTCCCGCTGATCGCCTGCAGCGTCATCGTAGTCCAGCAGCTGTTTCCCCACGTCGTCTTAAGCGGTTCGGCGGCGACGACGGCGATCCTGTTGATTTATCTCTATCTGCAGAACAAGCAGATCTCTCTGGATCCGTTGACCGGGTTGGGCAACCGCCTTGAATTTCAGAAGCTGATCAACCTGTCGATGCAGCGCGGCCGTTCGCTGTTTTCAGTCATGGTGATTTCGCTGCGCGACTTCAAGCAGATCAACGATCACTTCGGCCAGCGAACCGGCGATCACTTCCTCAAACAGATCGCGGCGACGTTGAAAACGATGGCGGCGCCGTATCCGGTATACCGGTTTTCCGGCGATGAATTCGCGCTGCTGATCCACAACCGCACGCCGGAAGAAATGGAAAAACTCCAACAGGACATTCTGGCCCTGTTTAACAGGCCGTTTCACGTCGACGGATATGAGTACCGGCTGCATGCGGTGATCGGGCTGGCAGCTTATCCCAACAGTGCGGAAAATCTTGAAGGCTTGATCAACGGGCTGGAATACGCGGTCAATCAGGCGAAGCTGCATCACTGGCCGACATGCTATTGCGATCCGGCGATGCTGGAAGGGATGCGGCGGCGCACGGAGATCATTGAAATCTTAAAACAAAAGCTGCAGGAAGCGGCGCTGGTTATGGTTTATCAGCCGATTGTGGCGGTGAAGACCGGACGCATCAGCGCGGTCGAATCACTGATGCGGATTCCCGAAAGCCCGTTGGGAGCGCTGTCTCCGGCTGAATTTATACCGATCGCTGAGGAAACCGGTTTGATCATCCCGATGACCTGGCAGATTCTGCGGCAGATCTGCGCGATGATCGCCCGGCTGCAGGATCAGGGAATTCCGCTGCCGGCGGTTCATGTCAATTTCTCGGCCGTCCAGCTGGTTCAGCCGGAGCTGGCGGAAACCGTCTTGCAAACGTTGAAGGAATGCCGGACCGATCCCAAACAGATCATCATTGAAATCACCGAAACAGCTCTGGCGGAAAATCCGGAGGAAACGATCCGCTTTGCCCGGGCGATGATGGAACATGGCGTGAAGATGGAGATGGATGATTTTGGCACCGGCTATTCCAACATTGATTCAGTCATGCACATGCCGCTGAGCACAGTGAAGCTGGACCGCAGCCTGGTCGTGTCGGCGGTGGAAAACAAGCGCAGCGCGACGATGCTCGGATATTTGATCCGGGTCTTTCATGAATTGGGGTATGAAGTACTGGCGGAAGGGGTGGAAACATCCCGACAGGATCAGTTTGTGCGAGCAGAAGGCGTCGATCTGATCCAGGGGTTTTATTATTCCCGGCCGCTGACGGAAGCGCAGCTGGCCGATTTCCTGACGCATTTTCATGATCGTCAGCCAGCCGGTGCTTGACGGACGCGGTATAATGGAGACAAAAAGGAGGGTCATTGAAATGTCAGAAGCTACGATCAAAGATCTTCAAACACGCCGGGCAATCCGTCGTTTTCACTCCGAAGCCCCATCTTCCGAACTGCTGGATATCGTCTTGAAAACAGGAACCTATGCGCCAAGTGGTCAGGGAAAACAATCGCCGGTGATCATCGCCGTTCAAGATCCCCAGCTGCGCGCGCAGCTGACGCGCATGAACGCCGAGTATGCCAATCCGGGCACGGATCCTTACTATGGCGCGCCGGTGATCATTCTGGTGCTGGCCGACAGCACGGTCAGCACCTGGGTTGAAGACGGCAGCTGCGTGCTGTGCACGATGATGCAGGCGGCGCATGCGCTGGGATTGGGCAGTGTGTGGATTCACCGCGAACGCCAGATGTTTGACAGCGAGGAAGGCAAGGCGCTGTTAAAGGCCTGGGGATTAAGCGGGAACCTGCGCGGCGTCGGTGCGCTGGCGCTGGGAATTCCGGAAGGCGAAGCGCCGCAGCCCAAGCCGCGCAAAGCCGATTATATCCTGAAGCTGTAAGCGCAGAAAACGCTGGTTCGCCGGCGTTTTTTGTACTTTCAGCCAGGCATGGTGGGAAAGTAGGGAAAAGCGATTGTCAAGCCGTGATCCTTTCGCTATCATAGAGAGGGTTAAACGCGGCGGACAAACGCCGCCAGCGGGAAGGAGGATGAAAATGACGATTGCGATCAATCAGAATGAAGAAGAACTCGAACAATGTCTGTTCGACGCGCTGATCGAGCTGATGCGGCGGATGCCGTTAGACAAACTGACCGTCAACGATCTGCTGAAACAGGCGCATGTCAGCCGTTCCAGCTTTTACCGGCGTTATCAGGACAAATATGATCTGGTCAACAAGAGCTATCAGAAAATTCTGGATAAGACGCTCTATACCTTTCTGGACGGCTGCGGCTGGCATGATTCGGTGAAGGCGCTGTATCAGGTATTTCAGGAAAATCTGTTTTTCTTCCAGAACGCGCTGCGCTCACACGATCCCAATTCGCTGCGCAACTATATCTTTCAAATCAGTCTGAATTTGTATGCGGAAACGCTGGAACGCAACGGCGAGGACATTCAGGACTGGCATACGATGGCGATGCTGCGGGTACATATTTACGGCAATCTCGAGCTGATGTGCGAATGGGTGGAAAAGGGCATGGATCGGGATATCGACGAGATGATTCAGTTGTCTTTCGACACGCTGCCGGAACAATTTAAGCCATATTTCAACGACTGATCGTGAAGCTGCGGACAAAGAGAAACAAAAATGCCGACCTGTTTCTTGAATCTTCTTTCTTTGAATTGGATAATAAAATCACAAAGCAGGAGGAAAGAAACATGGCAAAGAAATCAATCAGCCGCCGGGATTTCCTGAAAGGCGCCGCCGCTTCCACATTGGGACTGGCCGCCGTCGGGATGTTGGGCGGATGCAGCAGCGAGGATGCGCCGAAGGCCTCGGCGTCCACGATCAGCTGGACAAAGGAAACCGACGTGTTAATCGTCGGCGCCGGCGGCACCGGGGTGTGCGCAGCGGCGGCTGCGGCGGAAGCCGGGGCCAAGGTGCTGGTTCTGGAGAAGGCGGGCGTAGCCGGAGGGACAACCAATCTGTCCGGCGGCGTCATGCAGGCAGCGGGCACAACCTATCAGAAACAATTTACGCAGTATCAGGACGATACGCCGGAAAAGCATTTTGAATGCTGGATGGCGGAAGGTGAAGGACAGCTGGACGAAGCGCTGGTCAAGGATCTGGCGCTGGGCGCGCCGGCGGACATCGAATGGCTGGCCAGCACCTGCGGCTTAAAATGGACGAGCGTTTACGGTCATTGCCACGTTCCTTATTTAAAGGACGACGTCCTGGCTGATCGGATTCACGTCTATGAAGGCGGCGGCGCTTCCGGCAGCGGCGGAATCTACGTGCAGGCGGTTTTAAAGGTTGCCGAGGGCTTGGGCGCGGTCGTGGAATATGAAACCGAAGTAACCCGGCTGATCACAGACAATGGCAAGGTGATCGGCGCAGAAGCGGTTCAGAACGGTCAGACGATCACGATCAAGGCGAACAAGGGCGTCATCCTGGCAGCCGCCGGCGTCGACCAGAACGCCGAAATGGCGAAGGAACTGAATCCGCAGCAGTATTGGGATGATACGACGCAGATCTGTCTGTGTGTCGCTACCGATACGGGCGACGGTATCCGCATGGGAATGGAGCTGGGCGCGGCCTATGTCAGCGGCGGCACAATCGACTTCTGCGGCAAGACCGGCGCGGCGACGGATAACCGCAAACCGGTATTCCCGTCGTTCATCGTCAATCAGGCCGGACGCCGGTTTGTCTGCGAGGATGCAACATACGCTTATCATTACCGCGCGATCTATCAGCAGGAAATGCAGCTGCAAGGCCCGACGTACATGATTTTCGGCGCGAGCAGTCTGGAATCGGACGGTGCGCCATGGACGCCGGATACAGTAGCCAAGGACGTCGCCGACGGCGTGGTGATCACGGCGGATACGTTGGAGGATCTGGCGGAAAAGCTGGGCATCGACGCGGCAGGCCTGGTCCGTACGATGAAGGACTGGAACGAAGATGTTGCGGCTGGAAAGGATCCGTTTGGCCGCAAGGACGGCCTTGAGCCGATCAGCGGCCCATTCTACGCCTATAAGAATACCGCGTATAACTTGGGCGCGTTAGGCGGCTTGAAGATTACGACGGATTGCGAAGTGGTCGACGTCAACGGCAAGGTGATCGAAGGCCTGTACGCAGCCGGCTTAAATGCCGGAGGCTGGGTTGGCCCGTACTATCCCGGCAGCGGCACCGCGGTCATCGGCACCTGTCACTTCGGACGCAAAGCCGGGGCTGCGGCGGCGAAGCGCTCAGCGTAAACGGCAACCGGTGAAATTCATTACAATCTCAGAGGTACGCAGTGGAAGAAACGGGGCAAACATCTCCGGTTCTTCCGCTTTTTTATTGGTTTTTCAACGGTTTTAACCCGGGATCCGTTTGAGAAATGTTGGGCAATCGTTCGGATTCAGGCGCAGTATGAATGCCAAACAGGATCTCTTTGTCTGTCTGATTTACATCCTGCCGTCAATTCCAGCTTAAAAGATGGCGCATACGCGGTGCATCATGAAGCAATCCAAAACAAAAACGTAAAAAGTGAACGATTTAGGGTAAGAATGGCGATCCGGCGGAGAGAAACCGGAATATTCCCCAATTTCTGACAAATCAATGATATAATCCTGTTATAGAACAATACAGAAATATACAAGACCATGACCGCCGGGAAACGGGCAGCGGCCTGAACCGGACCGCTCCTCAGGAAGGAAAGAGAAAGCCGTATGAAAAAGCGCAGTCTGATTTTAATGCTTGGATTCTGCCTGGGATTGTGTTTCAGCGTCCCGCGATTGCCGCCGGCTTCCGTGAAAGCGGAAGCGCCTCTCATCCGCGTCGGCTACATTGACTACGCCGGCTTTATAGAAGAAACCGGAACGGGAAAATACACCGGCTACGGCGTCGAACTGCTCGAGCGGATCAGCCGGATTACGGGCTGGCGCTATGAATATGTTTATGGCGACTGGCAACAGATTCTCGATCAGTTAAATGAAGGCGCGATCGACCTGGTCATGACCGCGCAGTATACCGAAGAGCGCTCCGGGCGGTTTCTATTTTCACACCAGCCGATCGGCGAGGAGCTGGCGGTTGTGTACGCCCGCGAAGACGCGGCGGTGTATTATGACGACAGTGCGGCGATGAACGGCTTGCGCGTCGGGCTGCTTCAGGGCAGCTATCAAAATGAAAGCTGGCAGAGATATGCGCAGGAAAAGGGGCTGGATTGTCCGCAGACGGAATATAAGACGGAAAATCAGCTGATGGAAGCGCTGCTGTCAAACCAGGTCGACCTGATCATCAGCGGCGGGCTGGCGCTGCACAATGAAGCGAAAGCCGTGCTCAAGCTGGAACCGGCGCCGTTTTACATCATTACCAACCAGAACCGGCCAGATCTGATGGCGCAGATCGACGAAGCGCTAAAGGAAATTCAGCTGGCGGATCCTTATTTTGAAGCTCATCTGTACGACGAGTATTATGGCGACAGCCAGTATTCCGTACAGCCGCTGTTCACCCGCGAGGAAGACGCCTATATCCGCAATGCGGGGGAAATTCCCGTCGGTCTGGACGGTTCGCAGATTCCCTTTGCCGGTATGGAAAACGGCAGGCTGAGTGGCATCTGGCCGCAGCTGCTGGCGCTGATCGAAAAGAAATCAGGGCTGCGGTTTGCGCTTACTCCGCAGCCGCCGCATGCCGATTACGTCGCGTTTCTCGAACAGAATCCCCGTCAGGCACTTTATTGCGGCATTACCCGGCGAAATCTGCGGCTGACGCACAACGCCGCTGTTCAGCTCAGCGATCCGCTGCTGCAGCTGGATCTTATGGTTGTGGTCAACGCAAAGGATTTCGGCGGGGAAAGTGCGGAAGGGTTCAGTCTGATCGTAACGGAAAATACCGCGGTCAACAGCGAATTCTTAAATCAGATGCCATCCGGTCAGATCCTCTATGCTGATTCGCTCTATGAGTGTCTGCTTGCGGTCGCCGATCATCACGCCAACGCGACGGTCTGCGATTCCTATACGCTGAATTATTACAGCTGGAAACCGGGGATCAGCGATCTGCAGGACAATTACCCGCTGGAATTCCCGGCGCTGCAGCCCTGTTTCGCCGCCAGCGTCGATCTCGATCCACTGCTGATGACAATCTTGAACAAGACGATCGCCTGTTTGTCGCAGAAAGAAATCAATCAGATCATTTATGATTCCACCCTCGGCCTGCACTATAAACCCTCATGGACGGACTGGCTGAAAGCCAACCGATATCTTGTCGCCTCGCTGGCTCTGGCGTTGATTCTGGGCGTCACGCTGCTGCTTTACCGCAGCCGCAAGCAGACCGAGGAACAAATCCAGCGGCGGCGCACGGAAATGTTCAGACACAAGGCGGAAATGGACCGGATCAGCGGTTTGTACAACGAGGATACGTTCACGGAGAAAGCCCGGGCCCTGCTGATGCAGGATCCGCAGCCCTACTACCTGATCTACATCAACATCCGGCGCTTCAAGATCGTCAACGAACTGCTCGGAGTGGAACAGGCCGATCAGCTGTTAAGTCATATCGGCAGCCGGCTGCAGGATTATTGCCGGCGCTATCCCGGCTCGCTGGCGTGCCGGATTACGGCGGATCATTTCATGTTGATGACGTCCTGCGAAGCGTATCAGGCCAATGGCCGTGAGGAGATTCTCAGCGACTATCCCAGCGATCTGAATCTGTCTCTGGAATACGGCGTGTATCCGATCACTGATCGCTCGCTGCCGATGAAGCTGATGCAGGACCGCGCTGCCCTGGCGGCTAAAAACCGGATCGATCCGATGTTCAGCGAGGTCGGCTTCTACACGGATCAGCAGCGCCAGCGGATCATCCGCGAGCAGCAGGTTCTGGATGAAATCGAGGGGGCGATGGAGCGCGGGGAGATGATCATTTATATCCAGGCGAAATACGATATCATCGCCCGCCGCGTGATCGGCGGCGAAGCGTTGGCCCGCTGGCGGCATCCGACCCGCGGTTTGTTAGGGCCGGGGCAGTTTGTCAGCGTCCTGGAAGAAAACGGCCTGATCATGAAGCTGGACTATTATATCTGGGAAAAGACATGCCAGTTTCTGCAGCGGCAGCGCCATCTCCATGCGCAGGTTCTGCCGATATCGGTCAACGTCTCGAAGTATAACTTCTACCGCACCAATCTGGTCGCTCTGTTTCTTGATCTGATCGCAAAATATGAATTGAAGCCCGCAGATTTGCAGCTGGAGATTACGGAGACTGCCTGCGCTGAGGATACCGAACAAATTTACGCGGTGATCCGGCAGCTTCAGCAGGCCGGCTTTACCGTGCTGATGGACGATTTCGGGGCCGGCTATTCCTCGCTGAACATGTTCAAGGATGCGCCGGTGGATATCATCAAGCTGGATATGGGCTTTATCAGCTCCGATGAAAACAATGCCCAGCGCAGCGGCGCGGTGATCGCGTCGATCGTCAATTTATCCCATTCCCTGAATATTCCGGTGATCGTCGAAGGTGTGGAAACACAGGCCCAGGTCGATTTCCTGAAATCCATTAACACGCGCTACATCCAGGGCTATTATTTCTCCCGGCCGGTGCCGGAGGAGGACTATGCCGCGCTGTGTTGTGCGAAGGATGAAGCTTGAAGCCGGCGGATTGGCACTGACAAAACATTTTCCCAAAGCAGGCGCAAACCTGCGGGAAAATGTTTTTTTCTGAGCTGTGAAAGGGAAAAACGCGCCCGGGATGAGTGAATTCTGGTACAATAAGGCCAGGAGTGATGATTCGATGATAAAACTGTTGGTCTTTGACGTCGATGGGACGTTGTATGATTTAAACCGCCATGAAATACCGCGCTCATGCCGGGAAGCGATCGCACAGGCAAAGCAGAACGGCCTGATTTTTGTGATTGCGACCGGACGGACGCATTACGGATTGGGCGCGGCGCTTAACGCCTTGAACCCCGATTACATTTTGGCGGTCAACGGCGCGGTGGTCGCCGACGGTCAGGGACGGATTCTGGCGCATCATGATTTATCGCGGGGACAGGTGGAGCGCGTCAACGCGTTCTGCCGTTCTCATCAGGCGGGGCTGGCCTGGAAGTTTCTTGACCATTGTTATATTTATCAACATCCGGAGAAGATCGACTGGCTGCAGCCGCAGAAAGAATCGGATATCGGACCGGAACCGTTTATCGACTGTCCTACGCAAGACCGGCATCTGAGCGCTTTGCCGCAAAGCGCGAGCGTGCATGCCGAGCCTGAGGCGGTGGATGAAGTCTTCCATGCCGATTCAGAGTTGGCGTTTCTGCGCTATTCCGCCGACGGCTACGACGTCGTGAGGCGCGGCATGAACAAGGCGGTCGGTTTGCGGGAGCTGATCGATCAGTTGAAAATTGCGCCTGAAGAAGTCGCGGCGTTTGGCGATAATTACAACGATGTGGAAATGTTGAAGCTGGCCGGCACGGCAGTGGCGATGGGCAACGCCGTGGAAGAAGTGAAGGCGCTCGCGGATTATGTCACAACTTCGTCCGATCAAGACGGCATCGCCCGGGCATTGGCGCATCTGGGCTGTATTTGACGCTGATTTAAGTCGGAAAACGATCCGTTTAGGTAATCAATTTGAAATTTGGCAGGAATTCCCTAAAATAGAAAAGGATACGAAAGGGGAAAACGGATGCCTACGATTTTGGACAACGCTCTGTTCACCGCTTTTTCCGAAGCTTCTGAACAGGTTTATATCTATGTCTGCGACGTCAAACGGGATTTGTCTCACTGGTCGAAAAATGCCGTGACCTTTTTCGGCCTGCCGGGCGAATATATGGAAAATGCCGCTGCTTTGTGGAAGGCAAAAATCCATCCGGAAGATCGCGGCCGATACCTGAAGGACATCGCAGACGTTTTTTCCGGCGTCAAGACGCACCACAGCTGTGAATACCGGGCACTCAGCCAGAGCGGCGATTATGTGTGGCTGGAATGCCGCGGCACGATGATGAAAAACGAACAGGGTGAACCGTGGTTGTTCGCCGGAATGATGACGCGCCTGGACGCGCGCAATAAAATCGATCCGCTGACCGGTCTGCCGACGATGCGGGAGTTTGCCGAACTGGACTTTACAGATATCAAAGGCGTGGCGATGGTCGTCGGCTTCGATGGTTTCCGCGAAGTCATCAACAATTATGGATATCGCGGAGGCGATGAAATTCTTGCGGATTTCGCTGTAAAGCTGCGTCAGGTCTGCCCGATGGCGGCGACGCTGTACCGGTTTGAAGGCGATGAATTCGCCGTTTTGATTCCCGACGGCAGCCGCAATCAGGCGGGCAGCGTGTTTGAAGCGCTGAGGCAGGCGGCAAAAGAGCTGGGCAGCCGGCAAGTCAGTCTGGAAATCACCGGCGGCGCTGTCTGCGTGCCGCAGGATGGAACGACGCAGGAGGCGCTCATCAGCAAGCTGGAACATTCTCTGGCCCATGGCAAGGCACACCGGCGTTCTCAGCTGGTCTTTTTCAGCCTCGAGGTTTCGTCCGAATACCGCCGGATAAGTGGTTTGAAGCAAATGCTGGCGCGCTCTGTCAATCATGCGTGCGAGGGCTTTTCAATGGTTTATCAACCGTTAGTCGATCAGGATCACCGCGTGGTCTGCTGCGAAGCGCTGTTAAGGTGGAATGCCGATCCCGACGTCGGGGAAATGATCCGGCTGTTGGAAAACACCGGGGAAATTCTTCCGGTCGGCCGCTGGATCGTCCGTCAGGTGTTTGCCCAGGCGCGCTCCTGGCAGCGCAAAAGTCCGGATTTTATCACCGGGTTTAACGTTTCCTATTTGCAGTTTAAGGATCCCGGGTTTGCCGATTTTCTGATCGCGGAAGCCCGGCGGTTGGAAATCAACCCGCGTCAGATTGCGATTGAGCTGACGGAAAGCTGTCAGGTCGAGGACTTTGAAGGACTGGCGCAGGAATTTGCCCGCTTGCGGGCGTTCGGCTTCAATCTGTCGCTCGACGATTTCGGCATCGCGTATTCCACGCTGCTGCTGATCCGCAACCTGCCGGCCGATTCCGTGAAGATCGATCAATCGTTTATCCGGGATTTGAGCGAACAAAATCAGGTGGATCTGGCGATTATCGAAAGCGTCGTGTCGCTGTGCTGCAAGCTGGAAATCAGACTGGTGGCTGAAGGGGTGGAAAACGCCCGCATCCTGAAGCTGTTAAAAGCTTATCCGATCACGCTGTATCAGGGCTTTTATTTTGCCAGGCCGATGATGGCGAGGCAGCTGGAACCGCTTATCGGCACGATTCTGCCCTAGATCAAACCCAGACGGAATGTTTTCCGTCTTTTCTTTTGTACAAGATTATCCCGTTGTCTTTCATTTTCTGAATTTTTGAGGATTAAGGTTGCCGCGTGTGGGAAATACTGCAAGGGAAAGCAGGTGATTGGATGCGTGCAGCACAGATCCGCAGAGAAGAAATGGGACTGCATTCCCTTGGCGAAAAGAAAGATTATTTTGAAGGCTGGTATTTCCGGCTGTGCGACCCACGTTGTTCGCTGGCGGTGATCGTCGGTTTCAGCCCGCAGCATTCAGCCGCGCCGTTTTTTATTCAGACGACGGATACGTTGACGAATCAATCACAATGGGCGGAATTTGGCTGGCAGGACGCGGTAGTGCGGCAGTCGCCGTTTCATCTGACGCTGGGAAGCAACGAATTTTCGCTGACGCGCGTGAAGCTCGATCTGCCAAAGCTGAAAGTCCGGCTTCGTTTAAGCGGCTTGACGCCGCTGCCGTTTTCCCGGTACGCCCCGACGATCATGGGACCGTTTGCGTATTTGAAAAATATGGAATGCGTGCATGGCGTGATCAGCCTGCATCACCGCATGGAAGGCGTTGTCATCGCCAACGGACGTTCGCTTCCCGTAACCGGCGTGGGTTATCTGGAAAAGGATCGCGGCACTTCGTTTCCCCAGCGCTATCTGTGGTTTCAGTCCAACCAGTGTGGCGTACCGGATTCGTGCTTCTTCCTGTCGCTGGCCAGTATCCCGTTAGGACCGCTGACATTTAATGGTTGTCTGCTTGTCGTCAAACTGCGCGATCAGCTGCATCGCTTTGCGACCTATACCGGCTGCCGCCTGGAATCGCTGCGCTGCCGTCAGTTTAAAGAGGGTTCCGGGTGGGCCAAACTGCGGTTTCATCAGGGCGGCTGGCAGATCCGGATCCGTCTGGAATGCGGTCCGGCCTGTTCGCTGGTATCGCCGCATAACGGGCGGATGCAGGGCCGGATTCAGGAAAGTCTCAGCGGCCGGGCACATGTGACGCTGCTGCATCATGGCGTGAAGGTTCATGAAAGCCTGTGGTCGCAGGGCGGCATGGAGCTGCAATGGGAAAAAGAGGAAGATCGGAACGTGGAATACAGTAAAAAAGGGTTGTCCTGAAACGGCAACCCTCAACATTTTTATTATAGCACGAAAAAAATTTGAATGAAAGGGCTTACTTTTTTGAAAACTCTGTTTATAATGAAGTCGAAGATAAGGAAAGAGATCTTCAAACAGAGGAAGCCGATCCCTCAGACAGCCGATCAGAACGGTTGAGTCCGTTAAGGAGAGAACCTAGTTTCTCAATGAATCCATTAAGGCTGATAAAGTAAGAGGAGCGAAGCTTTCAGAATAAACGGAACGTTTATTCTAAGGAGGTTAAAGTAAATGGAACCTGGACAGAGAGGATACCGCCGCTAAACGCTGGCGTTGCGCGATGAATCGCAGATCCGTGTGATGCTTCTTACAACTTCCCATTTTGCTGAAAATTTACAAAACAGCCATCGAACAGATAAACAGCCATTTTGTGAGGATTAAGGGTAAACGCGAGGAAGAAATGAGAACGGTTTGGTTTCAGCAGTGGAATCGAATTGATGTCATAGAGAGAGTTGCGGAAATGTTGGAAAACAGCCGCTGCGGTTCATCGGTATAAATAGAATCAATAACATAGATGAAGAGCCTGCAAAAAATGCGGGTTCTTTTTTCGTGCTTTGAATTCCGTTGATAACGAGCATCGGGAAATAAGCCGGTTTTGCTTCTTAGGTCTCTGTTTCAGCAGGAAGCCGGAACGAGAGTTTTGAGGAACAACGCCGTTTAAAGGTTGTTTTTCAGCCTTGAATTTCCCAGGAAATAGTAAGTTTAACGATTGTTAAACAAGCTTACAATTATTTTGAAAGCACTTGCGGAATATGCGATAATAAAAGTAGGTTTTCAGAATTGAAAATCAGCGCTATCTATGGTAATGTGAATTTGTTAGCAATGGAGGAGAAAACAATGTCCATGTTCAATCACGAAGCACGTCAGTTCAAGTTCGACGTGCTCAAGGAAATTTCACAGCTGGCTTATGAAGGAAAATTGACGGACGACAGCGCGGCCGCGATCAGCCGCAAACTGATCCCGGGGCGCAAGGCGGAATTCCGCTGCTGCGTGTATAAGGAAAGAGAAATCCTGCGGCAGCGCACGCGCCTGGCGTGCGGGAAAATGGCGGATGAAGCTGCGGCATACAATCCGCGTCAGATCGTTCAGGTGATCGACGCGGCGTGCGACGGCTGCACGATCCGCAAGATTCAGATCACCGACAACTGCCGCAAGTGCATGGCGAAAGCCTGTCTGGCTTCGTGTAAGTTCGATGCCATCAGCATGGGGCTGCACCGCGCCCAGATCGATTATACAAAATGCAAGGAGTGCGGCGCCTGCGCCCGCAGCTGTCCATACAACGCGATCGTCGTCACCGAGCGGCCGTGTTCCCAGCACTGCCCGGTCGACGCAATCCGCTGGGATGAAAATGGGATCGCTCAGATCGACGAAACCAAATGCATCAACTGCGGCGCCTGTCAGGCCGCCTGCCCGTTTGGCGCGATTGAGGATATGTCATGGATCGTGCCGGTCGTCAGCCTGTTGAAAATGGGAACGCCGATGTTTGCGATCGTCGCTCCGGCGATTCAGGGTCAGTTTGACAACGCCACCCTGCCGCAGATCAAGAAAAGCATTGAGCTGCTGGGGTTTGAAAAAGTCTACGAGGTCGCGCTGGGCGCGGACGCCGTCGCGTGGGAGGAACAGGCCGAGCTGGCGGAAAAGATGGAAGCCGGCGTGCCGATGACGACCTCCTGCTGCCCGGCCTTTGTCAACCTGGCGAAGATGCACTTCCCGCAGATTTATGAAAATAATATGTCGACCGTCGTATCGCCGATGATGGCGCTGGCCCGCAAGCTGAAAAAAGACCATCCGGATCACGGCGTGATCTTTATCGGCCCATGTCTGGCGAAAAAGCAGGAAGCGATGGAATCCTTCACCGCCGTTGATTACGTGCTGACCTTTGAGGAAATCGCGGCGATGATGATCGCCAAACACATTGATCCTTCGGAAGTAGAGGCGAAAGAGGAAGACTATCCGTCGATCTTCGGCCGCAACTTCGCTCAGGGCGGCGGTGTCGGCAAAGCGGTCGCGCAGGCCGCAAAGGAAAAAGCGATGGCCGAGCCGGTGAGCGTGTACGCCGACGGCTGCATGGAATGCAAGAAGCAGCTGACGTTAATGAAGTTCGGCAAGTTTACCGGCAACATTCTGGAAGGCATGGCCTGTCCGGGCGGCTGCATCGCCGGGCCGGCGGTCATCGAGCCGCCGATGGTGGCAAAAGGCCGGATGGCGAAAGAAAATAACGGCCAACAGAAAACGATTGAGGAATCGCTGGAAAGCTTTGATTTTACCGGCGTGCCGATGCATCGAAAATAAGCGAAAAGGAGAAGCGACATGGTCACTGTTGAAGTTTGTATTGGAAGCGCCTGTTACGTCAAGGGCAGCAATGAAGTCGTCACAATTCTGCAGAAGTTAATCAAAGAAAAAGGCTGGGAAGATCAGGTCAATGTGAAGGGGGCTTTCTGCATGCAGGTCTGCACACAGGGCCTGGGACTGCGCGTTAACGGCAAGCAGCTGCTGGGCGTCGGTCTGCATAATGTCAGAGAAGTGCTCGAGCGGGAAATTACGGCGGCCCTGGCATGAGCTACATCCAGCTGTCCGAGGCGAACTGCCGCAACTGCCTGCGCTGTGTGCGCGTCTGTCCCACCAAGGCGATGACGTATCAGAATCATCAGCCTACGATTCTTGAAGACGAGTGTATTCTGTGCGGCAAATGCTACGCAATCTGTCCGCACAGCGCCAAAAAGGTTCACAGCGACGTCGATCAGGTCCGTCAGTGGATCGCTCAGGGTCAGCCGCTGGCCTTAAGCATCGCACCGTCCTTTGCGTCGGTCTGGCCGGACTATCCGCGGCTGAAACGACAGCTGAAAGCGATCGGGTTTCAGGTGATCGAGGAAACGGCGGTCGGCGCCCGGCTGGTTTCTCAGGCTTACATGAAGCTGATCGAGGAACATCAGATGAAAAACATTCTGTCGACGTGCTGTCCGGCCGTCGTCACCTATGTTGAGAAAAATTTTCCGGAACTTGTCGATCAGCTGGCGCCGGTTGTGTCGCCGATGATCGCGCATGGCTATGATTTGAAAGAGCGTTATCCGGGTGTGAAGACGGTGTTTTTGACGCCATGCATCGCGAAGCAGAAGGAAGCTGCCGATCCGCGCTTTGCGGGGGCCATCGACGCGGTGTTAACGATGCCGGATCTTTCTGTCTGGCTGAAAGACGAACCTGTAAACGAGGATGAGGAACAACCGGAAGTCCGATGGGAAAGTCTGAAAGCCAGCACCGTACGAATGTATCCGACCCCCGGCGGGGTGATCCGCACCTTAAGCAGTTCGGACGAAGTGTACGAGCGGGTCAGTGCGGAAGGCATGGACCGCGTCCGGGATGCGCTGAAGTCGATCGCTCAGGGACACATGGAAGGCTATTTCTTCGAACTGTCGGCTTGCGAACAGTCCTGTCTGGGCGGTCCGCTGTTATGCCATGTCGATCACAGCGAATGGAAAGCGCGCAGCGCGATCCGGCGCAACATGGATCCGCAGGATCAGGTGCGCCTGGCCCAGCTGCCCGCGAATCTGCGCGCGAAGTGGCAGGCCGATCCAATCGAGCGGACGACGCATACCGAAGAAGAAATTAAGGACATGTTGTTTTTGATGGGCAAGACGACGCGGGAAAAGGAGCTGGACTGCGGCGCCTGCGGTTACGAAAGCTGCCGCGCCAAAGCGATCGCAGTGCTGGAGGGCAAAGCGGATCCGAAGCTCTGTCTGCCCTACGCACTCGAGCACGCCCAGTCGATTTCCAATCTGATCATCGAGAACACACCGAATGGAATTCTCGTGCTGGATGAGCATAACTGCGTGCGCGAGATCAATCCGGCGGCACTGAATATGATGAATTTGCAGGAAATTGATCCGATCGGCATGCCGGTCGAGTCGATTCTGCCGGATCAGGGGCTGCATGAGCTGCTTCAGGATTTTGTCGGCGTCCAGTATTACCGCTGCGAATATCCGCAATATCATAAAATCTTAAACCACGCGATGATCTCGATTGAGGACCACCGCTATGTCATCCTGATTTTAATGGATCTGACGGTGGAGGAAACCAAGGAGAAAGTCATCCGCCAGATGCAGATGAAGACGGCGGAGGTTGCGCAGACCGTCATCGACGATCAGATGCGCGTCGTTCAGGAAATCGCCAGCCTGTTAGGCGAAACGACGGCGAAGTCCAAGGTTGCCTTAACGCGGCTGATGAAAGCGATGGATGAAGATGATTGAAGAAAAAATCCATGTGGAAACGTCGTTTTCTTCGCTGATCAAAAAGAATGAGGAACTGTGCGGCGATAAGGTGGCGATCCGCTATTGCGATCAGTTCTGCATTCTGGTTTTGGCCGACGGGTTGGGCAGCGGGGTGAAAGCGAACATCCTTTCCACACTGACCAGCACGATCATCTGCGAGATGATGGCAGAGGGTGCGACGCTGCAGGAAGCAGTCGACACGATCACCGCGACGCTGCCGCAATGTCAGGAGCGCGGCATCGCATACTCCACATTCACCATCGTTCAGATTTACTACGACGGGACGGCGCATTTGATCGAATTTGATAATCCGGCCGCCGTGATCATGCGCCGGGGAACCTGTATTGAATTGCCGCGGACAACGCGGGTGATCGGGCAGCGGCGAATCCGGGAAAGCAGCTTTCAGGTAGAGCCGAACGATTTCATCGTCGTGTTTTCCGACGGGATTATCCACGCCGGCGTCGGCACATTTTTGAACTTTGGCTGGGATCACGCCGATGTGGAAAAACATCTGACAGAATATTGCCGCTCGACTGATCCGGCACGCGAGGTGACGCGGATTTTACTGGCCTGCGTCAACGATCTGTATCAGGGCCAGCCAGGCGACGATTCGACGGTGGCCACGGCCAAGATCGTACCGGCCACGGAGGCCCGCGTGATGGTCGGGCCTCCGGAACATCCGGAGGACGACCGCAAGGTGGTCGGCCGTTTATTGAGCGCCACGGGGAAGAAAATCTGCTGCGGCGGGACGACGTCCAACATTGTTTCACGGATTACCGGCAAGGAAATCCAGATTGAAAACCTGTTATCCTTAACCTCCGACGTCCCGCCGATGGCCTATATCGAAGGGCTGGATTTAGTGACAGAAGGGGTGCTGACGCTGCAGAAAGCGAATGAATATCTGCACGAATGCGCTCAGTCGCCGCAGTTTTACGAGCAGTTTCTGCTGACGAAGCAGGAAGATGGCGCGATCTTGCTGACGAAAATGTTTTTGCAGGACTGCACGAAAATCGTGTTCATGGTCGGTCGTTCCGATAATCCCGCGCACCGCCAGTTAGCCTATTCGACGATCTCGCTGCGGGCAAAAATCCGGATGATTGAACGGATGGCTGAAAATCTCAAGAAGCTGGGCAAGATCGTCCAGATCGAGCTGTATTAAACAAAAGGATAATCGGGAATGAAATTGACGTGCAAAGAGCGAAGAAGCGTATTGAAAAATCCATGGATTCAGATTTTTCAGGATGAAGCGGAATATCCTGACGGCCAAAAGCTGTCCTATACTGTGCTGCATTATCCGCAGCCTTCGGCTGGCATGGTGGTGGAAAACACACGCGGTCAGATCCTTTTGATTCGCAGCTGGCGTTATCCGATAAACAAAGAAGGTTGGGAAATCCCGGCTGGTTCTGTGGAGGCGGACGAAAACCCGGCATCTGCGGCAATCCGTGAGGTTGGGGAGGAAACCGGAATTCAAGTTCAAACAAAAGGACTCTTATGCCGATTTTATCCCAGCAACGGCATGTCGGATCAGCTTGTTTACGTTTACGCGGGAACCGCGGAATCGGAGGACATTGCGATCGATCCGGCCGAAGTTGAGGAAGCGGCCTGGTTTGATTCAAAAACAGTGCTGCGGATGCTGAAGAATGGGACGATCCATTGTGGAATTTCCCAGTTGGCTTTGCGGACGTGGTTTATGGAGAAGTTGATAGAGATGTAGGAAAGCTGCCGGATCTTGCGGCAGTTTTCATTTGGTCAGAAGGCAGCCGGAACCGATCGTTTCTCCTAAGGAAGAACACCGCTGCGCAATCATGCAGGCTTCAGCCAGAGAAATTGTTCAAAAGTTTAGTGATGCTAAACTGATAATGTCACTTTATTAAATTTATACTTGCGCTGACGAATTTTTTTGATATAATTTTTTCGTGATTGAAGTTAAGGAGGGATGGGAAAACAGACGATCACGCCCGTTGATTTTGAATGATGAGTACCACGTCATTGCCGGTTGAAAACGACCGGCCGCATGACCTGATGTTCCACGAAGAACAGGCCTCGGACAGCCGGGTCAAATGCCGAAATTGAAACAGGGTTACCCTTGTTGATGCTAAAGCGTAATGCTTTGAAAAAGTTCTGTGACACGCAATCACCAAGCGGCCAAAAGCCATCGTCTTGTCTTTCTATCCTGAAGCGCAGGGAGCGCGCCGGAAGAAAATTGAAGAAACGAAAAGAACTGTTTTTGTTTTTCTATTTTGAAAGGGGAAGTATCATTTTATGAAAAAATTATTGACTGTGCTTTGCGCACTGCTTTTCATTGCGGGCTGTTCCGCCGCGCCTGCCGCGCCGACGCCTCTGGCTTCTGCGGACTCCGTCCCAACTCGCTCAGGCGGCAACTTTACGGATCAGATGAAGCTGGCTTACCGCGATGATCTGGATCCGGAAGCCGGCGCGGATGCGGTTGAGCGGCAGGGCGATCATCCGGATTCACCTTATTTTTCCACAGTTGACTTTTACAATGCCGAAAGTACGGAAACGCTGACGATTCTGCCGCATTTTCAGACGATTCAGCAGACTTCGGAGTGGTCCTGCGGGGTGGTTTCCGCGCTGTTGGTTTTCAACTATTATGATCAGCTGGGCGAACTGACCGAGCGCACACTGGCAGAACTGCGAAGCAACGGCCTGAGCCCGGAAGCGACCGATATGGAATCCATGATCGCGATCTTTAATCAGGTTGGCGGCTTCGATCTGGAAAGCAGCCTGGATTATCCGGCTGATCAGCTGGAAGCGGCCTTTCCATTAGAACGGTTTGAAGCCCTGCTGAAGGAAGGCACGCCGGTGATGGTCGCCTGGAACGACTGGGGCGGACATTGGCAGGTGGTGATCGGCTATGACAACATGGGAACGGAAACGACGCAGGATGATGTTCTGATCGTCGCCGATCCTTACGACACGACAGATCACAATCAGGATGGCTATACCGTCTATGGGGCGGAACGTTTTTATTACAACTGGACGATGTATGATTTCTTCGAAGAACAGGGAATGGAGAATCAGCGGGATCTGATGTTTCTGATCGCCACGCCGTCTGCCGGCTAACTTATCCAGATCAAGATCAAAGCTTTTCATCTCCGCTGTGGAAACTAACTGCGATTTTCTGAAAGCTGAAATAGAGAAAACGAACATGGAGAATTAATTTTCAGAAAATACTGAAAAAGAATTGACAAGTTTTTCGGTCTGCGGTAAACTAATCCCATCAACACAAATGCATAGATCAGGAAATGAGAAACTGGAACGTCGGGTTTAAGAGAGCTGCCGGAAGGTGCGAGGCAGTACGGACACCGGGGACAACTGCCCTGTTAGCAGCGAACTGAAAGGCCTGGCCGAGTAGGGGAAGCCGGGAATTCCCGTTATAGAAGAAGACATTCTCGCAAGTGCGACGATGTCCGCAGAGTGATCCTGTTTTAACAGACAGGATAATAGGAGTGGTACCACGGATTGATCATCCGTCTTCTAATTGGAAGGCGGATTTTTTGTGTTTGATTAAAGGGGGCTTGAGGGCGTGAAACTGGGGAAACAAACCGGAGTTTCCGGAGCACTGCTTTTCTGAACTGCAGGGTTAAGCGAAATTCAGAAAAGGAGAAAATTAATGATGAAAAACTGGGTAAAGAAAATTATCGTCGGCGTCTGCGCCGTCATGTTAACAGCCTGTGCTGTTCAGGGAGAGAACAGCGCCGCACCTGCCGCCACCGCGTCGGACGAACCGGTCAGCGGAGGAACCTACATCGTCCGCGGAGCGGGCGATCCGTACAGCTTCAATCCGGATTTGAAAGTCGACGACTGGGGCGTCGTCGCCTATCAGAATATCTTCAACCGGCTGGTCAAGCAGACGATTTCCAATGAAGTGGTCGGTGATCTTGCGGAAAGCTGGGAATTTTCCGACGATGGCCTGACGCTGACGTTCCATCTTCACGAAGGTGTGAAGTGGCATGACGGCGAGCCGTTCAGCTCCGAGGACGTCAAGTGGACGTTTGATAAGATCCGTACCGAAGGATATCAGTCCAACAGCTTCAAGCAGCTGAGCGAAATTACCTGCCCGGATGCAAATACCGTCGTATTCCATCTTTCCGAGCCGAATTCCGGGATTGTCGCCACGATCGGCTGGCTGGGAACCTTCATCATGCCAAAGCATATCTACGATACGCCGGAGTACGACTGGTCGACCAATCCAGCCAACTTCCAGCCCGTCGGCACCGGTCCGTTCAAGTTTGTTTCGTATGAAAAGAGCGTTGCGATCCGCATGGAGCGCAATGAGGATTACTTCAAGGGCGCGCCGTATATCGACGAATTAATCGTTTCGATTATTCCGGATGAATCGACAGCGTTCCAGGCATGGCAGAATGGCGAAGTCGACGACATTCTCGGCAAAGCCCCGTCTTCGGAAATCGCTGCGCTGAAGCAGGATCCAAATTACAACGTTTACCAATATGTCGCCACCGGCCGCGTTTATCTCTCGTTCAATCTGAAAGAAGGTCCGTTTGCGGACGTGCGCGTTCGTCAGGCGGTTGACATGGCGTTAAATCGTCAGGAAATTCTCGATAAGGCGGCCAAGGGCATCGGCAGCGTCCCGGAAACGTACATGACGCCGGTCTTTGACTGGGCGATGAGCGACACCGCGCGGATTCCGGAGATGGATCGGGAAGCGGCAAGGAAGCTGATTGAGGAAGCCGGCTATACCCAGGACGAAAACGGCTATTATTTCACCTGCACGCTGGACACGTTTGAAAGCGGCAACTTCAAGGATACCGCGACGGTCATTCAGGCGCAGCTGAAAGAAATCGGCATCGAAGTGAAGCTGAATATTTCGGAAATCGCCAACTTCCAGACCAAGGTGCTGGATAATTACAACTTCGATATGGCGATGAACTCCGGTTCGCAGGGCCCGGACGCCAATGCGATTGAAAACCGGATCGGTTCCAACGGTTCGCTGAACATCTCCAAATATGCCAATCCGGAAATTGACGAATTGTTGAAAGCGGGCATCGCCGTGTCGGATAAAGCGGCCCGTGGGGAAGTGTATAAGCAGATTCAGGAAATCCTGAAGCGTGATCTGCCGATGGTCATCGTTACCGATGAAATCTACAGCTATCCGATCAAGGCGACAATTCATAACCATCCGTTATCCACTGAAAAGTCCATGACGCTGGGGACCAACGAGTTCTCTGAAGTCTGGATCGAGCAGTAAGCCGAAAACTATGAATCTAAACAAATCCTCGGTTGTGTCGTTCCGGGGATTTCTTTTGGTTTTCGCATCGTGCTATAATGCGGGCGAGGTGATGGGAATGATCAGAACCCGGCAATGGATCATGGATAACTTTATGGCGCTGGCGCAGGAAAAACCGCTGAACAAGATCACCGTAGCGCAGATCGTAGGACGCTGCGGATTAAATCGAAACACGTTCTATTATTATTTTGAGGATATCCCGTCTTTGGTGGAAGCAATCTTTGCCCAGCAGGCGGCGGCTTTGCTTCCCGAGCAGCGGGATACGCTTTCGCTCCTGGACAGTCTGGATCAGGCGCTGGCCTGGTGTCAGAAGTATCGGCAGGCGGCCCTGCATATTTATCATTCGGCCAGCCGCGAATTGTTTCAGCAGCATCTGACCGATCTGATCGGCAATACGTTGGACGCTTATGCCCGTCAGGCGGGACTGGATGGAAAATATGAACCGGAAGCTCTGAAGACTGTGCTGCATTTTTACCGCTGCCTGCTTTTGGGGGTAACGCTGGACTGGCTGGACCATGATATGCGCTATGATCTTAAGGAGGAAGCGCGAAGTCTGATCACGCTGGCGGAAAACGGCGCGCTGCTGCCATCTGAATATTCAGGCAAACAGCCTTGATTGTCTGATCGTTTTACACCTGGCGAAATCTGTCGCTGGGTTTCTTTTTCTGGCTTTCCTATAATGAAACCAGTGGAAAAAGGAGAAGCTAATTTATGAAAACGATCGAAAAAATGAAATCCGCCGCTTTGGAAACCGCTGTTAAAACAGCGTTGGCGTATCTGGAACGGGATCCGGAGGCCAATATTCCCAAGGTGATGAAGCTGGTGGATCAGGTTTGCCCTGAGGACTGGTACGCGTCTCAGCGCCGGGCGGTGCGCGAGGTGATCGAACAGAAGAATCATTGGTATGACCTGATGCTGAAGCTGTATGATCTGGACGCCGGCGTCCGGAAAACATTCTTCACCAATTTCATTATCAACGCCTCCCTCAGAGGCAGCGCCCGTCAGATTGAAGCCTCGGCTGAAAATCAATGCAATGTTCCGTGGGCGATTCTGCTGGATCCGACCTCGGCGTGCAATCTGCGCTGCACCGGCTGCTGGGCGGCGGAATACGGCCATCAGCTGAATCTCAGCGTGGCGGAAATTGACAACATCATCACTCAGGGCAAAGCTCTGGGGACCTTTATGTATATCTATACCGGCGGGGAACCGCTGATGCGCAAAGCGGATCTGCTTACGCTCTGCCGGAAGCATCCGGATTGCGAGTTTCTGGCGTTTACCAATGGAACACTGATCGACGAGGCGTTTTGCGAAGCGATGCTGGAAGTGAAGAACTTCGTACCGGCGATTTCACTGGAAGGCTTTGAAGAAGCCAACGACAGCCGCCGGGGCGCGGGGTGTTATGCGAAGGTCCGCGCGGCGATGGCGCTGCTGAAGCAATACAAGCTGCCCTTCGGCGTATCGACGTGTTATACCAGCGCGAATGTGCAGGATGTCAGCAGCGAGCGGTATTTCGATCAGATGATCCGGGACGGCGCATTGTTCGCCTGGTTCTTCCACTACATGCCGGTCGGCAATGAAGCGGCGCCGGTGTTATTGCCTTCTGCGGACCAGCGGGCCTGGATGATTCAGCAGATCCGCGGCTTCCGCAAGACGAAGCCCATCTTCACGATCGACTTCCAGAACGACGCCGAATATGTCGGCGGCTGCATCGCCGGCGGCCGGCGTTATCTGCACATCAACGCCAACGGCGATGTCGATCCGTGCGTGTTCATCCATTATTCCAATGTGAATATCCGCGAGCATACGTTGCTAAAAGCTCTGCAAAGCCCTTTGTTTATGGCTTATTATCACAACCAGCCGTTTAATGAAAACATGCTGCGGCCATGTCCGATGCTGGAAAATCCGGAAATCCTGCCCCGGCTGGTCAAGCAAAGCGGCGCAGTTTCGACAGATTTGCAATCGCCGGAAAGCGCGGAACATCTGTGCGCGAAATGTCAGAACTACGCGCAGGTGTGGGCGGTTCGTTCCCAACAGATCGCAAACGAACTGCATCCGCAGGGAAACTCTGACAAGTAAGCGGTTTGCTGAGAAAACCCGGCCGGACATGAGAATCGGCGCGGGTTTTTCTCTTTTCTCTGCGGCTTGGCCGAACTGACCCACGTTAATCTGGCCGGGGGCTCACGCTTGGAAAATCAGTCGTATAACCCCTCAATAAATAATAAAAAAGTTTTCCCCCGCCGTTCTTTTTGTATTACAATAAGGAAGACCGCGGCGCCGGTTTCCTCGGGAATTCTGCGGGAAGCGGATTTTCTACGCGGTATTCTGAAAGCGAAAAGGGGGATTTGGAATGAAAAAAAGGACGCAGACGATGGCGTTTATCGCTATCTTTGCGGCGATCAATTACATTGTTTTCAGCTATTTGAAGATCGACATCCCATTGGCGGCCGGATCTTCAGTCGCGATCCACGTCGCAAATGCGATCGTGGTGGTGTCGGCTTTTTTGTTAGGACCAGCCGAGGGGGGCGTTGCCGGAGCGATCGGCTTGTCGATTGCCGACTTGCTGGATCCGCGCTATGTCGCATCCGCACCGAAGACATTTTTCCTGAAATTCTGCATCGGCTATCTCTCCGGAAAAGTCGGACAGAAGCTGGGACTGGCGCAGGCCGCAGATTCCAGACAGGCGGCTCAAATCGCAGCGATCAGCGCGGCGGCGGGCCTGGGTTTCAACGTGGTCTTTGATCCGATCATCGGTTATTTGTTCAAACGGTTTATTCTGGGGATCAATGCCGAAGCCGCGGCGATCATCCTGACCTGGACCGGCGGTGTTACCGCCTTCAACGCCGTGATCTGCGTCTTTGTTTCCGTATTCTTGTATATGGCGTTAAGAAAACCGTTCGCCAGTATTTACGGGCGGAAGGAGAGTTAAGGCAAAACGCGTCCGGACGGAAAAGGAAACAAGTTCTCTCAAACAAAAAAGAAAAACCACCGCAGGAACAAGCTTCTGTCATGCGGGCAGAGAGCAGGATTCCATTCGGTGGTTTTTTTGTGGACCCGCGGGATTTCAGACTTCCGGATTCAATTCCGCCTGGATGAAGCGTTCCTTGATTTCCGGATAGACAAACAACAGAATAAACGGCAGAATCGAGATCAGACTGGAAACGGTGCCCAGTACGCTCAGATCGACGAATTCCGCGATGAACCCGAAAGCCAGCGAGGATAACGCCTGACCGCCGCTGGAGGCCATCATGATAAAGCCGGAAATCATCGCCCGCTTTTCCCGCGGGATGACCAACATGAACGCGGCGTTGAGAATCGCGTTGGCCACGGCGCTGACAAAATAGGTGATCAGAAAGGTGAACGCCAGCGAGTTGAACGTCTGCATCGAATAACAGACGGCAAACAACAGGGAACTTAACGGAAAACCGAACAACATCAGTCGGATCCGCAGCTCCGGTTTGATATTCAGCGTGCCCATGAAAATCGTGCCGATCAGCGCGGAAATCGACTGCAGCGACATCAGATAGCCATACTGTACGACGTCCAGCCCCCGGCCCAGACAAAACGGCAGGAACACGGCGCCCATGCCCGAGCCGAAGAAATTGGCGGACACCGCGATGATGACGATCAGGCGGAAGCAGCGGTCGTTGAACACATACTGGGCGCCCTCTTTCAAATCGGCAAACAATGTTTTCAGGTTGATCGGCATGCCTGTCTTGGGCGCCCGCGGCACGTCGATGAAGCATTCGGTGAACGCGGAGATCAACAGGGAGACCCCGTTGAGCAGGATGACGAAGGGAACGCCGAGAAACGCGATGATCGCTCCGCTCAAGCCTTTGCCGGCCATCGCGACGAGCGAGCGCATGCCGCCGGAGAGCGACTGCGCCCGGACCAGATCCTTCGGCATCACCAGATCGGTCATGACGGTCATTGAAGCCGGTGTGAAAAACGCGTTGCACAGGGCGGCGATGAAAGCTGTAGCCAGCACCATCCAGACTTCCAAGTGCTGGCTCATCGCGATCAGGCCCAGTCCGATCATCGTTAAGCCGCGGATCAGGTCCGTGCCGACGATCATCCATTTGCGGTGGCTGCGGTCGATGATCGCACCGCAGAAGGGTCCCAGGATCATTGCAACAAACATGGAGATGCTTGTCAGCAGACCCATTAATGCGGTGGATCCGGTTTTCTCATAGACCCAATAGCCGATGCAGATGCTGTAAAGCACATCGCCGAATGTGGAGAACAGCGTACCCTGCCACAGCAGGATAAAATTTTTATTCCAGAGCTTCAGTGTTTTCGTTTCATTCATGACGTCCACCTCTTGTTAGTTCCATAATATGACAAAGCGATTAAACTGTCAATTAAAATTATGAATTATAAAATAAAAATAATTAATTTAATATTTTAAATTTTGATTTTTAAAATAAAAATGATGAAAAAAGTTTCTTATTCGAATAAAGGGACCAAGCGGGGGCCGGTCTGAGCGAAGGGTAAAGCAAACCCTGCCAATGTCTCGGCAGGGTTTGTTTGAATCCAAAGAAAATGTGAACTTTATTGCAGCGAATCCAGAATCGCTTTCATCCGCCCGGCCAGTCCCTGCACTTTCGACAGACTCAGCGAACAGAGTGCGACGCGGATTCCTTTGTTGACCTTGACGGTGTAGATATGATTGTCGATCAGCTTCTGATGATATTGATCACGCAGCGCGTTATCCTTCATCTGCAGCGTTACAAAGAAACCTTCTTTATAAGGATAACAAAGCAGACCGCAAGCGGCGGCTTCTTCGATGAAGCACTGGCTGCGCTGTTTCAGCAGATCGACATAGCGCTGTTTTTCTGCCTCGAAGCCAGCGCGGTTTTCCGTCGTGATCCAGGTGAAGTTTTCCATCGCGGCGTTGGGGATGTTGCTCCATGTGGCGCGGGCGGTCTTTTCGAAAACGATCTCGGCTTCGCGCACGCGCTGGGCGTTTTGTCCCAGAATTAATGCCGCCCCGCAGCGCAGGCCGTAAGAGGTCAGCGTTTTGGAACAGCTGAACGCGATCACGGCCAGCACGTTTTCATTTATTTCATTAAGGCAGCTCAGATAATCGCGGCTGTGCAGGCCCTGATAGCTGTAATCAATATAAGCGATATCGTTGAGAATCACGCACGGTCCCTGTTTGCTCAGCTCGTTGAGGAAGTGGACGATTTGCCGCCATTCCGCCAGACTCATGGAATAGCCGGTCGGGTTGTGGCATGGATCATTGATCACGGCCAGCAGCCGTCCCTGCTCGCTCATCACCTGGCGGCAGACGCTTTCAAACGAAGCGAAGTTGAAGTGATCGCCGTCAAACATCGCGTAGGAAGCGGTCTTCAGCCGGGCCTGGGCGGCCATCAAGTTGTACGATCCCCAGCAGATTTCCGGCAGGACGACAGTTTGTCCCGCTTCCAGAACATTGATCATCGTCATGTTGACGGCGCCGGTGCCGCCCGGGGTAGCGATGACGGAGGCGTTTAATTTGATCGGCTGATCCTGCAGCACCCAGTTTCTGACCTGAGTCCGGTAGCCAGGATTGCCGGTGAAGCTGGCGGCGTAAGCCGCTTTGACTTCCTTGGCGATCGCGTTGTAGTGGTCGAAGACATTCTGGTAGGCGACAAGTCTGCCCTGTTCATCGTAAAGGGAGCCGATCGTCGCGTCGACGACGGCCTCTGCGCCATGTTCGGCGATATCCTGCTTCGCCATTGAGACGACGGCGAAGACGGTATCTTCAATCGGCTGCAGATCGGCGGATTGTTTCATAAAAGACATCGGGATCATCTTCTTTCCTTGATTAATGTCTTGATTATAACTGAATTGCACAGAATTGAAAAGAACCTTTCATACAATGAAAAGAAAGGAGGCAATTATGCGAATTCATGAAGAAGTACGAAAAATGCCGGTCAGTCCGATCCGGACCTGGACTGCGCGGCTGCATGAGTCCGGTGCGCGGGCGCAGCTGACGCTGGGCGAGCCGGCGCAGAGCACGGATTTGAGGATCGCGGAAGCCGCGTCGGAAGCGCTGCGGCAGGGCCTGACGCACTATCCCCCAGCCGCCGGACTGGCCCCGCTGCGACAACAGCTGGCAGAGCGCGAGCGAGCTTTGCGCGGCTGGACGTTTCATCCGGAACAGATTCTGATCACCAATGGGGCACAGGAGGCGCTGGCAGTCTGCTGCCTGGCGTTATTGAATCCCGGCGACGAGGTGCTGGTGATGGATCCCGGCTATCCCGGTACGCTCAGCGCAATCGCACTGGCGTCTGCCGTACCGGTGTTCTGTTTGACCGACGATCAATTTCAGCCGGAGTTTGCGGCGATGGAACGTGCGGTCAGCGCGCGGACCCGGGCGATTATCGCCGCCAGTCCGAATAATCCGACCGGTCAGGTTTTATCTGCCGACGCATTAGAGCATCTGGCAGCCCTGGCGGAAAAGTTTGATCTGGCGCTGATCCTGGATGCGGCTTACGAACAGTTAAGCTGGAAACCGCTGAATTTCAAGGTGTTGCGGTCTGCCCGTCACCGCGTGATCTTCGTCGGCAGCTTTTCCAAGACGTATGCGATGACCGGCTGGCGGCTGGGCTGGATCAGCGCTCCCCGGCGCTGGAATCCGGCGCTGCTGAAAACACATCAGGCGCTGGTCTCCGGCGTGGCTGGATTTGTGCAGAAGGCCGGCTGCACCGCGCTGACGCTGTCGGCTGCGCCCTGGCGGCAGACTGTTGAAAAACAATGCGAACACGCCTGGCGGCGGCTGAATGAAATCGGTTTATCCTGTCTTTGTCCGGAAGGCAGCTTTTACTGCTTTCCGTCGATCGTCTCAACCGGTTTGACCAGCGAACAATTTGCGCTTGCGCTGGCGGAACAGGCCGGCGTCGCCGTCTTGCCGGGAACGCTGTTCGGCAGGCGCGGAGCAGGTCATGTGCGGATATCGGTCGGCGGCGAGTGGGAAACGCTGAACTGGGCGCTGGATCAGATCGAAAAGTTCGTTAAAGCAGCCGGCTGAAGGCCAAAAGCAGAAACAGCAGCGAAGGCAGGTATTCACTGCCTTTTTCAATTCTTCGGACAAACGGCAGCACTGGGCAGAGATTGCCGGCCATAACCAACAGGAAATTCACAAGCGCAAAACACAGCGCTGTCGAGCCCACCGGCGCTCCATCCAGAGCGAAGCTGAATCCCAGCACGGCGTTGTCCAGACTTAACGCCAACCCCAATAACAACGCTTCGCGGCTGCTCAGACGCTGGTTGTGATCCAGATCGGAGCTGGCCGGGTCGTTGATCATCGTGATCAGCGTGGGTGAACCGGATCTGCGTTTTTTTAACGCCTCTGCAAACGACAGGTAAGCCAGACAGAAAAACAACACAAAGCCTAATCCCCGGGCGGCGCCCGGGGGAATGGCGGCCGTCATTCGCCGCGCGGACAACATCACCGCACTGACGATCACCAGCGGGCAAAGCGAGATGAAAAGCAGCTGCGGCAGACAGATGCGGATTTTTTTCAGCCGGAAGGTGAATCCGCTGAAAAAACCGTCCAGACTGACCAACAGGCTTAAAAAGATCAGATGGGCCATAACACTCCTCCTCTATCGTCAGGGTATGAGCGGCCCGGCCGCGCTGTCCAGGCGAAGAACCCGGGAAGTTTTCTTTGTCAGATTCCGTCGAAGTCATGTATAATAGAGGACGTTAAGTTAGGAGTGAGTTTATGAGCTTTGCCAGAAGATATGGCATTCCCTTTCTGATCATGATCGTCAGCGGCCTGATCGTGCGGCTGTTCAATATGTATCTGCCGGTTTCGATCCGTTCGACGCTGGTGACGATCGCGATCGCAATCAGTTTGTTCGCATTCGGCCTGAGTTTGCATATCCATAAAAAAAGACGAGATGAGTCATGGTTTAAAAAACTCGTCATCTCGTTCTTTCTGATGTTTTTCGTGTTATGGGATCTGGGCTATATCGTCTTCCCGCAGCTGAAATCCATTTTCAACTTTCTGGGGATCCAGGGGTTTGTTATCTATATGGTTTATGTGTACTGCGGCTGGGCGTTTTTTGATTGATCCGCTGCCGTTGTTCCCACTAAAAACGAAAAGCGCAGCCCCGGGGATGTACGAAGGCTTAATCTTCGAACAGAATCGTCCCCAGGCGCAGCTGCGTGGAGCCTTCGCGCAGGGCGATCGGGTAATCGTGACTCATCCCCATCGAACAGATCGTAAACTGCGGGCCGCCGTAGTTCTTTTTCAGCCGATCAAATAAGGCGCGGGCCTGACGGAAGACGGCGGCAATGGCGGCTTCATCCTCCACATGCGGCCCCATCACCATGATCCCTTCGGGAATCAGATGTTCAAACTGGCTGAGTGCTTCAAAGAAAGCGTCGGCCTGGGCGGCTGCCAATCCGGTTTTGGTCGTCTCCTGGGCCAGATTGAATTCACTCAGCACGCCGATCGTCCGGCTGAGGCGGGCGGCTTCCTTGTCCAGCACGGCCGCCAGCTCCAGCGAATCCAGCGAACAGACACGGTGCAGATAAGGCAAAACGGCGCGGACCTTGTTGCGCTGCAGGTGGCCGATAAAATTCCAGCGGATATCGGATGGCAGCTGCGGCGCCTTCTGCAGCAGCTCCTGTGCCCGGTTTTCCCCGAAATCGCGCGCGCCGCGATCGTAATAAGCCTGGATCTGGGCGATGGAGCGATGCTTGGAGACGATTAAAAGCTCGCATTGGTCTTGACATTGATGAAGAATGGTTTCATAAAGCTGCGGCATACTATCCCTCTTTTCTTGGGATATTATACCACTTTCAAAGGAGGAATGAACGATGAAAGCAGATCTGCACATCCACTGTTCAGCCAGTTTTGACGCCACGGAATCCGTGGAAACGATCCTGCGCCTGGCGCGGGAAAAGCATCTGGACCTGATCGCGATCAGCGACCATAATGAGATCGACGGCGCGCTGAAGCTGGAGGCCAAGGCGCAGGAAACGGGGATCGAAACGCTGCGGGGCATTGAAATCGACTGCTTCTTCGGCCGCAATATCGTACATTTGTTAGGTTACGGCTGCGATCTGCGTGATCCCGGCTTCACGCGCTTAAAGAATCATTACATCGAAGAGCTGCGGCGCACCGGACGTCAGCGGCTGGCATTGATCGAGGAGCATTACGGCTTGAAGCTAAACGAAGCGGCGATCATCGCACGGGCACACGGCCGGCCGTATACCAACGTTGAAATTACGCAGGAGCTGCTTGAAACTCAGGCTCATCCTGATCTGAAGCCATATCAGACAGGCGCACGCAGCGCCAATCCGATCGCCAACTTCTATTGGGATCAGCTGGCGGTGGGGTGTTGGGGCTATGCCGAAATGCGGCTGCCGGACTGGCGGCAGGTTGTGGATTATGTGCATCGCTGCGGCGGAGCGCTGATCGTCGCTCATCCGATGCAGAATCTGAAGCTGGACGCCGCGGCGGCGGAAGAACTGCGCGAAGGCGGAGCGGACGGTTTTGAAGTTTACAGTTCTTACCATGATGAGAAAGGCCGGCGGTTTTATCATGAATTCTGCCGGAAATGGGGACTGGCCGAAACTTTCGGCAGTGATTTTCATGGGGCGACCAAACCGAATATTGATTTGGGAAAGACGGGCTTTGACGGCGACTGCGCGGCGATGATCGCGCTTCTGAAAGCCCGGATCGCGTACTGGCAGGCGCGCTGAACAAGGCGCGCCCGGCTTATTTCAGGGGCTGAAAAAGGAGATATCCGGCGGCAAATTTGAACAAGTTCCGTTTACAAGCACTTTCTGAAAACGAATGTAAAAAATAAGAAAAACGGCGCAAAATGGTAAAAAAAACGGGAAAATTCTTTTCAGGTTATTCCATTTGACAGATTTTCGTGTATAATAGAAAGCAATGAAATTATGTTTCATTGAATGTAAAATTATGAAAATTTTACATTTTTATTTTCCCGTTTGAGAGGACAGAGGAAAAAGATTTTTAGGTAAAAGGAGGAAATCTTGAAATGAAACGTTATATTGGAAAACGTGCATTGAGTGGTCTTCTCGTTGTCCTGTTGTCAGTCTGCTTCAACTTTACGTTGATCCGTCTGGCTCCGGGCGATCCGATCCGCATTATGGCGGGCACGGATAATCCAAACGAAGAGATGATCGAAGCACTGCAGCAAAAATATGGCCTGGACAAATCCATTCCGGAGCAGTTCGTCATGTTTCTTGGCAATGTAGCGAAGGGGGACTTGGGGTATTCTTACATCAGCGACGAATCCGTCATTAAACTGATCGGCGAGAAGATCGGCCCGACACTGGCGCTGTCGTTAACCGCGGTGCTGCTGTCCGTCACCATTGGTACATTGATAGGAATCTACGCTGCGCGAAAGAACGGGTCCAAGTTTGACCAGTTCGTGTGCAGTATCTCGTATGTGTTCGACGCGACGCCGGGATTCTGGCTGGGGTTAATGATGATTCTGATCTTCGCTTCGACGCTGAAATGGTTCCCGACCTCGGGCATGGTGAACCTGAGAGCCAATTATAAGGGGTTTGCGTACTTCGCCGACGTCTGCCGCCATCTGGTGCTGCCGATTACGACGATGGTGCTGACGCAGACGCCGTATTACTTCCGAATCGCGCGTTCTTCCGTCTTACAGGTGATGTCGGAAGATTTCATCACGACGTTCAAGGCGACCGGCATGAAGGAAAGCCGGATCTTCAACAAGTATGTTCTGCGCAACGCGATTCTGCCGACCGTGACGGTTTTGGGCATGTCGCTGGCGTTTTTGCTTTCGGGTTCCGTCTTAATCGAAACGGTTTTCGCATGGCCGGGCATGGGCCGACTGATGTTCAGCTCGATTTCCAAGCGTGACTATCCGGTGCTGACTGGAATTTATCTGGTCACGTCCGTCGTTATCTGTATCGCGATGATTCTGGTCGATATCCTCTACGGCTTTATCGATCCGCGGATCCGCTACGACTAGGAGGAACAGTACAATGAAAAAAGACAATGTTTTTCAGGCTGCGATGCGGGTGTTGAAAAAGAACTCCCAGCTGCGCACGGGCGTCATTCTTCTGATCGTCTTATTGTGCATCGCTTTCTTCGCGCCGATTATCGCTCCGTGCGATCCGTATAAATTATATGATGCGCTGGTTGCCGGACCGGGCACGCCGGGACATATCCTGGGTACCGACGGTCTGGGCCGCGACGTTTTAAGTGAGATTATCTATGGGACGCGGACGTCGTTAATGATCGGCGTCGTCGCCGCGAGTATTTCCGGTATTCTGGGTACCTGCATCGGCGGCATCGCGGGTTTCTTCGGCGGCAAGATCGACCGGCTCATTTCGGAATTCATGAACTTCTTCCTGATGACGCCGTCGTTCTTCCTGATTCTGATCATCGTCGCGCTGTTTGGCAGTAACATCATGTACATCATGATTGTTATCGGCCTGACTTCGTGGACCGGCAATGCGCGTTTAATGCGTGCGCAGGCGATCTCCTTAAAGGAGAGAACGTTCGTCAAGAGCGCGCAGGCGATGGGCGAAAGCCGCTTCAGCATCATGTTCAAGCACATCATTCCAAACGGGATTTTCCCGATTATCGCGCAGACCACGATGAACGTCTCCAGCGCGATCCTGTCCGAAGCCGGCCTGTCATTCTTGGGCTTAGGCGATCCAAATGTCGTCAGCTGGGGTCAGATTATCTACCATGGCAAACAGTACATGCCGAAGGGCTGGTGGATTTCCACCTTCGCCGGCGTTGCCGTTGTCTTCACCGTTCTGACATTCTTCCTCATCGGTGACGGCCTCAACCGCGTGCTCTCGCCTAAGATGGACGCCAATAACTAGGGAGGAAGGAAAAAATGGCATTATTAGAACTGAAAAACGTCAATGTACGTTATATTATGAAGGACAAGAAGGTCCATGCCTGCCAGCATGTCAGCCTGGAAATTGAGGAACAGGATTCGATCGGCATCGTCGGCGAGTCCGGTTCCGGCAAATCCACGCTGGCCAGCGCCGTTCTGCGCCTGCTGCCGCACCGCATCACGCAGGTCGACGGCGAAATTTTGTACAACGGCAAGGATCTGTTAAAGTTAACGAAGGATGAAATGGATGCGCTGCGCTGGACCGATCTGTCGATCGTATTCCAGAAGTCGATGAGCGCGCTGAGCCCGGTTCACAAGGTCGGTGCGCAGATGGAAGACGTTTACCGCGTGCATTTTCCAAACGCGGACAAGAATGAAATCAAACAGCGGGTTTACGATCTGTTCAAGGTCGTCAACCTGTCTGACCGTGTTTACGAGTTATATCCGCACGAACTGTCCGGCGGCATGATGCAGCGTGTTTCAATCGCGCTGAGCCTGCTTCACAATCCGCGCTTACTGGTTCTGGACGAAGCGACAACGGCGCTGGACGTCGTTACGCAGAGTCAGATCCTGCGCGAGATCATGAGTCTGGAACAGAATCTGAACGTAACCCGGATTATGATTACCCACGACGTTTCCGTTGTCGCCTCGACCTGCAAGAAGATCGCCGTCATGTATGCCGGCCGATTGATGGAAAGCGGCGAGACGAAGGACGTCTTAGTCAATCCGCAGCACCCATACACGCAGGGGTTGCTTAAATCGTTCCCGTCCTTTAAGGGCGCCAAGAACGATCTGCGCGGGATTCCGGGTTCGCTGCCGGATTTAAGTCAGGAAATTCCAGGCTGCGTCTTCGCGCCGCGCTGCCCGTTTGCGACTGAGAAATGCCGCACGGTTGAGCCGGAATTGAAGACGGTCAACGAGAAGGGCAACTGGAAGGTTGCCTGCCACAAGGTAGGAGGTGAATAAGCGATGTCGGATACAGTAAACTCAGATGTAGTTATTCAGGTCAAAGACCTGACCCGCTGGTATATCCAGAAAAAAGTGACCAAGCAGGATGGCAAGGTCAGCAAGAAACAGACGATCAAGGCTGTCGACGGCGTCAGCTTTGAACTGAAACGGGGCGAAACCTTAGGCGTTATCGGCGAATCCGGATGCGGTAAGTCGACGCTGGGCCGCGTTTTGATCCATTTGGAAGATCCGACGGCCGGTGAGATTTTATATCACGGTGTTTCCAGCACTCAGCTGAAAAAGAAGGATCGGCTGGCTTTCTGCCGGACCTGCCAGATGATTTTCCAGAACCCGTTTGATACATTTGATCCGCGGTACACGATCGAAAAAATCTTCATGAGCACGATGAAGCTTCACAAAATCGGCGCCAATGATGAAGAACGGCACAACATTATGATCAAAACGCTGGAAGACGCCGGAATGGCGCCGGCCACCGATTATATCTACCGTCACCCGCATGAACTGTCCGGCGGTCAGCTGCAGCGTATTTCGATTCTGCGAAGCATGCTGCTGCGCCCGACGTTCTTAGTTGCGGACGAACCGGTCAGCATGCTGGACGTTTCGATCCGTGCGGATATCATCAATATGCTTCAGACATTAAGCAAGGAAGAAAACACGGCGATGGTTTTCATCAGCCATGATATCGCGACAACCCGTTATATTTCCGACCGGGTCGCGGTCATGTACCTGGGCCGGATCGTGGAAACGGGCGTTACCGACGAGGTTCTGCACAATCCGCAGCATCCGTATACCAAGGTTCTGATTTCCAACTGCGCATCTTTGGATCCATTGGAAAAACGCGAAATCATCGAAATTGAGGGCGAACCGCCGACCCCGATCAACACTGGCCCGGGCTGCTACTTTGCCCCGCGGTGTTATCAGGCTTGCGAGAAGTGTTTTAAAGAATATCCGGAAGCCCGTGATCTGGGCAACGGACATATTGTTTCCTGTCATTTTGTCGGCAACGACGCTGAAAAATAAACAGCGGTTCAGGCTCATCTGTGATTGACGGATGAGCCTTTTTTCGAACTTTTCTTCCTTCATTCACGAGCAAGGCCGCGTGGGAAACGACCTTGAGGGTGGGGAGTTTACCGCTCCGGCAAGGAAGCTGAAATAGAAGACAAGGAGAAAGAAAGATGAAATTTGCAAGAAAAGCACTGACTGCGCTGTTGGCGCTGGCGATGCTGGCTGGCTGTTCTTCTGCACCGAAGGAACCGGCCGCCAACCCGGAAAACCCGTCCGAGGGCGAACAGACGCCCGTTCAGGGCGGAACCTACATCATCCGTCAGGCTACCGATCCAGGCAGCTTTAACCCGGATATCAAGGGTGACGATATGGCGACCTACACGGCGACCAACGTCTTTAACCGGCTGGTAAAGACGACGGCCTCGACCGAAATCATTCCGGATCTGGCGGAAAGCTGGGAATTCAGCGAGGACGGCAAGACGCTGACATTCCATCTCTATGAGAATGTGAAGTGGCATGACGGCGAACCGTTCAGCTCGGAAGACGTCAAGTGGACGCTGGATATGATCCGTACTGAAGGTTTCCAGTCCAACAGCTTCAAAATGATTGAAGAAATCACCTGTCCGGACGCCAACACGGTTGTCATTCAGATGAGCTCTCCGAGCGCCGCGATTTTAAGTTCGTTAGGCTGGCTGGGGACGTTCATTCTGCCAAAGCACATCTACGAAGGTACGGATTGGACGGCCAACGAGGCCAACATGCATCCGATCGGCACCGGCCCGTTCAAATTTGAAAGTTATGAAAAGGGTCAGGCGATCACGTTAGTCCGCAACGACGATTACTTCATGGGCGCACCGTATCTGGACAAGCTGGTCATCACGATCATCCCGGATGCCAATACGGCTTTCCAGGCGTACATGAACGGCGAAGTCGACGATCTGATGCTGAATATCCCAAGCAACGAAATCGCCGGCTTAAAAGCCAATCCGGACTACACCGTTTACGAACGGGCATCCAACAACCGTACCTATCTGACCTTTAATTTTGACGAAGAACCGTTTAACGACGTGCGCGTGCGCGAAGCGGTCAACCTCGGCATCAACCGCCAGGAAGTTCTGGATAAGGCGGCGAAGGGCATCGGCGCAGTGCCGAAATATTACATGACGCCGGTCTTTGCCTGGGCAATGAACGACGCGGTGACAATTCCGGAACGGGATGTGGAAAAAGCTCGTCAGCTGCTGGAAGAAGCCGGGTATACCGCCGACGCTAACGGCATGTACATGAGCGTAACGCTCGATCTGTTTGACAGCGGCGATTTCAAGGATACCGCGACGGTATTGCAGCAGAATCTGAAAGAAATCGGGATTGACGTGAAGCTGAACATCACGGAAATGGGTACCTGGCAGCAGAAGGTTCAGGTCGACAGCGATTACCAGATGGCGATGCTTTCCGGATCGCAGGGACCGGATGCTTCAGCGATTTCGATGCGTGTGCATTCCGCCGGCGCATTTAACCTGGCGCATTGCAAAAACGCAGAACTGGACGCGTTGTTAGACGAAGGCGCGATCACGACGGATCAGACGGCCCGGGCTGAGATCTACAAGCAGGCGCAGGTCATCCTGGCGGAAGAACTGCCGATCGTTCCGGTCAAGGAAGCGACGTTTACCGTCGCCGTCCGCAATACGATCCATGGGCATCCTTATTCTGAGGAAGGCATCCACACGGTTGCTTCCAATGAATTCTCCCGTGTCTGGGTCGAAGAATAAGCAGAAATATTCAGGAAAAAGAGTTTGTGATCAGACTCTTTTTTTTATTGGATTGAAAAACTTTCTGAAAACTTCGAAGAATGATGAAAAAGAGATTGACTTGATTTACAGGAAGGGATAAACTGAAATTAATCTCTAGGGGAGAAAGAAAGGATCATAAGTTTATGAAGAAACTGATTCAAAGCCTGGCGGTGATCTTGGCTCTGGCGCTGACACTGACCGGGTGCGGTGGGGAAGGCAAGCCAGCGGCTTCACCGGCAACGGACGACAATTCGCAGATCAGCGAACCCAAGCAGGGAGGAACGTACGTGATGCGCAGTCACGGCGAACCGAACTCGTTTAACCCGAACATGAAAACTGACGATCTGCAGCTGCCTGCAACTTACAACATCTTTAACCGGCTGGTTAAGATGACGGTTGATAGCAGCGTCGTTCCCGATCTGGCGACAGATTGGGAATTCAGCGAAGACGGAATGACGCTGACTTTCAATTTACGCGAAAATGTAAAATGGCATGATGGAGAACCATTTACATCTCACGACGTTGTCTGGACGTTTACGCAGGTGCTTAAAGACGGTTATCAATCGAATACATTGAACATGATCGATTCGGTTACGGCCGACGGAGATTATAAAGCTGTCTTCCATCTGAAACAGCCGGACGCCTCGGTTGTCAGCGCGCTGAGCTGGCTGGGAACCTGGATTATGCCGGCCCATTTATACGAAGGCACGGACTGGACGCAGAACGAACACAATATGCATCCGATCGGAACCGGTCCGTTCAAATTTGAAAAATATACGCCGGGCGTTTCGATTGAAATGGTCCGCAATGACGATTACTGGGATGGGGCGCCGTATTTGGACAAGCTGATCATTTCGATCATTCCGGATGCTTCCACCGCCTATCAATCTTATCTCAATGGCGAAGTCGACGATATGCAGAGCGGCGTTCCGACTTCCAATCTGCAGGAGCTGATCGACGATCCTGAACATTATTCTGTTTATCAGTATGTTTCCAGTTCCAGAACCTATCTGTCGTTCAATCTTGGCGAAGATAAACCGTTCAGCGACGTTCGTGTCCGTCAGGCGATCGACATGGCGGTCGACCGTCAGGCAGTCCTGGACAAAGCGGCCAAAGGCTTCGGTGCGGTTTCTGAATACTACATCTCGCCGATGTACCCGTGGGCGCTCAACGAGGACGCCCGAATTCCGGCCCGGGATGTGGAGGTGGCCCGCAAACTGATTGAGGAAGCCGGCTACACTGCGGACGCCAACGGAATGTATTTCAGCTGTGAGCTGACAACCTTTGATTCCGGCGACTTCAAGGATTCCGCGATCGTTATTCAGGACAGCCTGAAACAGGTCGGCATCGACGTGAAGCTGAATATTCTGGAAATGGGCGCGTGGATGACGAAAGTGATCGACGATTACAACTTCGATATCGCCTTATGCTCAGGCGGACAGGGACCGGACGTTTCCGCGATCCGCAACCGCGTGCATTCGGAAGGCTCGCTGAATCTTGACAAGTATGTCAATCCGGAGCTGGATGAAGCGCTCAATCAGGGCGTACAGGTCTTCACGCAGGAAGAACGTGCTCCTTATTACAAGAAAGTCCAGCAGATCATGCACGACGATGTTCCAATCGTCATTCTGAAAGATTTCACCGCAGTTTATCCTGTCAAGAGCTACATTCATAACAGTCCGTTTGAGCCGGAAATGGCCAGCTTGTACGGTACGTATGAAATGGCCAAGGTCTGGATGGATCCCCAATAATCGAAAATCATAAAGAGAACAGGCAAATCCAGTCGATTTGCCTGTTTCCCGAGTTATCGGAAAATAAAAAACAAAAAAAGGAGAATTGAAATGGCTGATTTTATTCAAAAATTGATCGACAACATTCCGGATTATCAACAATTTCTGACTGTGGATGAGATGGATGAAAATTCCAGGCGGCTGGCAGCAGAATTTCCGGGGATCGTAGAAATTTTTGAGGCCGGGAAATCACGCAAGGGACATCCGATTTACTGCCTGAAGATTGGCAAAGGCAGCCGCAACGCTTTAATGTTCGGCTGTCCGCATCCCAACGAACCGATGGGCGCAATGCTGCTGGAGTATTTCTCACGGGCGCTGGCTGAAAATGAAGATCTGCGCAAAGAACTGGATTATACCTGGTATCTGATCAAAAGCATCGACCTCGACGGTACGCAGCTCAACGAAGGCTGGTTCAAGGGACCGATCACGCTGACCAACTTTACCCGTCATTACTTCCGCCCGGCCGGGTATGAACAGGTTGAATGGAATTTCCCGTTCCACTATAAAAACTATACCTACGACAAGCCGATTCCGGAGACCGTCTGCCTGATGAATTTGATCGACAAGATTCAGCCGCAGTTTATGTATTCGCTGCATAACGCCGGCTTCGGTGGCACGTACTGGTATCTGACCCGGGAGATTCCGGAATTGTGGGATAAGTTCTATGCCGCGACCGCGAAGCAGAATATTCCGCTGCACTTGGGCGAACCGGAAGTCAACTACATCACGCCGTTCTCTCAGGCGATCTATCCGATGATCAGTTCCAGAGATACCTACGATTACAATGAGAAATACGGCACGGTCGCGCCGGAAAAGCTGATGTCCACGGGCACCAGCAGCGCTGACTATGCCAGCCAGCAGGGCTACGATGCGACGACGTTGGTTACCGAGCTGCCTTATTTCTATGAGCCGCGCATTCAGAGCGATAAGCTGATGGATTTCACCCGCCGGGAAGCCGCGCTGAAAGGCCGCGAAGTCCTGCATGAAAACCGCAAGGCGGTCAAAGCTCGTTATGATCAGATTGCGGATCTGATCAGCGCCGACAACAGCTTCGCCAAGATGGTCAGCAACGGTTATGAACATTTTGAGGAAGACTATCGTCAGGAATGTGATTTTATCCGTCAGGATCCGAATTACGACGAATTGTGCAAGGAGTCCGAAGCGTTTGACAACTTGGAGATTCCGAAGTACCGCGTACTACTGCAGTGGACGCTTTTAATCCGCGCCTGCGAGCATGAGCTGGCGAAGAACCCAAGTCCGGAAGTCGCAGAACGGCTGCAGCGCATTCATGACGAGGGCGAAAAAGAATTTGCGAAACGGGCGGAAATCGCGGAGAAAGAACTGCATTATCAGGTCATTCCGATCCGTAAGCTGATCGCCGTGCAGCTGGAAAGCGGCATGCTGGTGGCGGATTATCTGCAAAAGCATCGTTAACCGTCGAAGCAAGGAAGTTGATCTTCCTTGTTTTCATTTCTTACATTTTTCTATGAATATTTTCAAAGATTGTAAAGAAAACGCTTAAATTTCACATACCAGTCGTACACATAGACTTCACATTTTTGAGAAAATCGTTTATTATTAAACTAACGGTTGCTTTAAAACAATCGATAGAGGAGGAAAGAATACATGAAAAAACTGCTTAAAGTTTTAGTCGTGTGTCTGGCCATGGCGATGACGCTTGCTGGATGTGGATCCAACAATGGCGGCACTGCCAATGAAGGCGGACAGACAGACGGCGAAACCAGCGGAATTCCTACGGATCAGACTCTGATCATGGTCACGCAGCAGGATCCGCAGAGCTTCAACCCGGACTTCAAGTCCGATGACGGCGCCTGGCCGATCAACCAGAACATTTTCAACCGTCTGGTAAAACTGGGCAACAACACAAAAATCAACCTGGATTTAGCTGAATCCTATGAATTCAGCGAAGATGGCATGCAGCTGACATTCCATCTTCATGATGGCGTTAAGTGGCATGACGGCGAGCCGTTTACCTCGGCTGACGTCAAGTGGACTTACGATACTGCGATCGCTGAAAAGTGGTCAAAAGCTGACAACCTGTCGAATATCGAAAGCATTGAATGCCCGGATGACAACACGGTTGTTATGAATCTGAAAACGCCGGACGTTTCGATTATTGCGAAGCTGGCCTGGTATGGCACATTCATTATGCCGAAGCATTTGTATGAAGGCACCGATACGGCGACTAACCCATACAACCAGAATCCAGTCGGAACGGGTCCGTTTAAATTTGTTGAATACAAAGCAGGCCAGTATGTAGCGTTGGAACGCAATGAAGATTACTGGGGCGATAAGGCGATTGCCAAAACGCTGAAGTTTGCGATCATTTCTGATGATAATACTCTGTGGGAAGCTTTCATGAACGGTGAAGTTGATGATCTGTGCCAGATGATCCCAGCTGCTCATGCGAATGATCTGGATGGTAATGATAACTATACATTCTATTCTGAAATGGGCATCAACCGGACTTATATCACATTTAATCTGCAGGATGAGCGTTTCCAGGATCAGCGTGTCCGCGAAGCCTTTGCTTTAGCGATCGACAACCAGGGCTGCTGGGATAGAACCGCTGGCGGCAATGGCGAACCTTCCAAGTATATGATTTCGCATGCCTTTACTAAGTACTTAGATGAAGATTCCAAATTACCGGAACGGAATGTCGAACAGGCCATGAAGCTGTTGGAAGAAGCTGGTTATACGAAAGATGCTGACGGCTATTACCTGCATGTAACATTAGATGCGTTCGAAAGCGGCAACTGGAAAGATCTGGCTGCGATTATCCAGCAGAATGTCAAAGAAGCCGGCATCGATCTGAAGATCAACATGATGGAAATGGCTGCTTGGCAGGATAAGGTTCAGGTTAACCGTAACTTTGAAATCACAATGTTAGCGGGCTATCAGGGACCGGATATTTCCGGTGTATCCGGACGTGTTCAGACTGGAACATCCATGAACATGGCTGGCTATTCCAATCCGGAACTGGACGCTTTATTAGACAAGGGCGTTACGCTGTCGAATGAAGAAGAAAGAATCGAATGCTACAAGGAAATTCAGAAGATCATGCGTGCTGATCTGCCGATCATCCCAATCATCGACAACGGCTACAAATATGCAATCAAGAAGGAAATGAAGGGTATGCCAATGGAACTGGACGATAAGACAGCTTCTTCGGAATACACCTACACTTACCGCGCTGAATAATTCATATTAGATTCTTAAAGACATGCTCATAAGGAGCGTGTCTTTTTCTCATGGTCATTTTTTTACTTCTGTCCGTCCAATGAAAAACACTTTTCATAAATGATGAAATTATTTACATAAAAGTATTGAATAATTTTTCATCGTCCTGTATCATACACTTATGTGAATGGGAGGGATTCTATTGGAAAGTGATAATGCACCATAGTTTTTCATTTAGATAGGGAGGGAGTTTAGAAATGAAAAAATGTTTTAAGATTTTGGCAGCTTTACTCAGCGCCGCACTCTTGCTGACGGGATGTCAGGGCGGCGGCGAAAAACCGGCGCAGACGACAGATTCGAAAACCGAAAATACAGAAACCATCGGCACATTTATCACGGCGGTACAGGGAGATCCATCGAGCTTTAATCCGGATATGAAATCGGATGATTATCTGTGGCCGATGGCTCAGAACTTGTTTAACCGCTTGTATAAGCTGGCGCCGGGCGATGTTCCAATTCCAGATTTAGCGACTTCCTACGAATGGAGCGACGACAATATGACGCTGACTTTCCATTTGCGTGACGGCGTAAAATGGCATGACGGCGAACCATTAACATCCAAAGACGTAAAATGGACCTACGATACAATCATTGAAAATAAATGGTCGAAGTCTGATACTTTTGTCAATGTCGATACGATTGAAGCGCCGGATGACCTGACAGTCGTCTTCAATATGAAAAATCCGGACGCCGGGCTTGTTCCTCTGTTAGCCTGGTATGCAACATTCATTCTGCCGGAGCACATCTGGAATGATCCTGCTTATCCGGATTTCGCAAAGAATCCGGCAATGCAGAAGCCAATCGGTTCCGGTCCGTTTAAGTTTGTTGAGTATAAGAGCGGACAGAGCGTTACTTTGGAACGCAATGAAGATTTCTTTGGCGGAGCTCCGGAAATCGAACGTCTGATCTATCAAATCATGCCGGATTTGAATACGACGTTAGAAGCGTTTAAAAATGGTGAAATCGACTACATTACGAGCTTGCCGACGGCGAATCTGCACGATTTCGACAATGACCCGAATTATGAAGTCTTCTCCTTCTTAAGCATTAACAGAACGTATCTGACCTTCAATATGGAGAAGGAACCGTTTAACAATCCAAAGCTGCGTCAGGCTGTCGCGTATGCGGTTGACCGTCAGGCGATCGTTGACCGGATGGGCAACGGCGTCAGCGCTTTGCCGGAATATTTCATTTCTCCGCTGTTTAAAGATTATCTGAATGATGATTACAAACTGCCGGAACGGGATATTGCGAAAGCGCAGGCATTGATGGAAGAATGCGGCTTGAAGAAAAATGCAGAAGGTTACTACCTGACAGTGACTTTAGATGCTTTTGAAAGTGGGAATTTTAAAGACGTTGCGGCGATCGTTCAGTCCAGTTTGAAGGAAGCTGGCATCAAGGTAGAATTGAATATGATGGAATATGCCGCCTGGGGTGATCAGGTTAAAGAAGGGCGTAAGTTTAATATGACGATGCTTGCGGGCTATCAGGGACCGGATATTTCCGGAATCTATATGCGTGTCGGCATTAATGGTTCGAACAACTTTACCGGTTATGCCAGCGATGCGATGGAAGCAGCGCTGAATAAAGGCGCGCAGAACTCGGATCCGGCGATTCGTAAGGAAGCCTATGATGAAGTTCAGAAGCTGATGAGCGAAGACATGCCGATCGTCTTATTGCTTGACAATGGTCAGGTTATTCCGGTTAAATCCAAATTCGACGGCACGCCGTATCAGGTTCCGGATAAAGCTGCGACCAACGAATTGACCTACGTAACATTAAAAAAATAGGAAATGTTCAAAACGGAGCGTTTTTTACAGAAATGCTCCGTTTTCACTGTTTTTTCTCGCCGCTATTCCTGATATAATGAAATTAAGAAAGAAGAGGAAAATTTATGAAAAAATTTCTCAAACTGCTTGCGGTAGGCTTGGTTGCGGCGTTGGCGCTGACGGCTTGCGGCGGGCAGAATAGCGACAATGCCGGCGAGCCGACCTCAGAATTATCCAACGATACGCTTGTTGCCATTGTAGCGAATGATCCGTCAAGTTTTCATCCAGACTTTAAGTCTGATGATAATGCCTGGGGACCAAACCAGAACATTTTTAACCGTTTGGTTAAATTGAATGCCTATGATCAGGTGATTCCGGATCTGGCGGAAACCTGGGAATGGAACGACGACAGCACTCAGGTTACATTCCATTTGCATGAAGGCGTGAAATGGCATGATGGCGAAGCATTTACTTCGGCGGACGTAAAATGGACTTACGATACGCTGATCGCGGAAAAATGGAATAAAAGCGACAGCTTTGCTTCCGTTGAATCGATCGAATGTCCAGATGACAACACCGTTGTAATGAATCTAAAATATCCGGATGTTTCTCTGATCGCAAAATTATCCTGGTATGGCACATTCATTATGCCAAAGCATCTGTACGAAGGTACCGATACAGCGACCAATGAATATAACATGAAACCAGTTGGCACAGGTCCATTCAAATTTGTTGAATTCCAGAAAGGCGTTCAGATTGTATTGGAACGAAATGAAGATTATTGGGGCGATAAGGCTAGAGTTGCAAAGGTGATTTATTCAATCATTCCAGATGCGACAACAGCTTTGCAGGCGTTTATCTCTGGTGAGGTTGATTACTACACATCAATTCCGACGCAGAATGCCAATGATTTTGATAATGATCCGAACTATGAGGTTTATCCAGTGGTCGGAATGAATCGATCCTATGTTACGGTAAATATGACAAATGATAAATTCAAGGACCCACGAGTTCGTCAGGCAATCGCTTATGGAATTGACCGGCAGATGATCTGGGATCGCTGTGCTGGTGGAACAGGCGCCGTGGCTTCGACATTTATCGCGCCAAATACCGGTTTTGCTGATGAAAAATACCAGATGCCGGAACGTGACGTAGCGAAGGCTCAACAGCTTTTAGAAGAAGCAGGATTGAAGAAAGACGCAAATGGAATTTATTTTTCTACGGAAATGAAATTCTTTGACAGTAGTTATTTTAAAGACGCGGCGACAATTATTCAGTCGAATCTGAAAGAAGTCGGAATTGACGTCAAGTTAACAATGCTGGAATATGCGGCCTGGGGTGATACTGTAAAACTGAATCATGATTTTGAGATGACAATGGCTGCAGGTTATCAGGGACCCGATGTTTCTGGAGTTTCTGGACGTGTCGCTACAGGAGCTTCCATGAATTTCATGGGTTATTCCAATCCTGAATTGGACGCATTACTTGAAAAAGGTGTTCAGGTATCTGATGAAACAGAAAGAAAAGCCGTATACAGCGAAGTTCAGCGCATTATGAGTGAAGAGATGCCGATCATTCTGTTTATGGATAATGGCGCCAAAGTCCCGGTTAAAAAGACACTGAAGGGCACGCCTTATCAGGAACCGACAAAAGCCGCTTCCAATGAATTAACTTACGTTGAATTTGTAAAAGAATAGAACAAAGAACTGCAGTAAGCTCAATGAAAATCATGAAGAGCACTGCAGTTTTTCTATGTTTGCTTATGTAAAATTTACATTGTGAATAATGAAACTTTCTCACAATGATGAAACATGGCGTGAAATGGATTGACGATGTTTTCCAACAAGCGTAAACTTAAAATTATCATTCATTCTTCACAAGTAAGGAGGGAAAATTATGAAGAAACTGACAAAGCTCTTAGCCGCCATGATGGTGGCCTGCCTCACCATGGCCGGATGCGCCGGCGGGGGCGGCACTGATCAGAAAGACCAGGCTGTACCACAGGATGTTTTGATCGTCAATGTTACAGGCGATCCGCAAAGCTTTAATCCGGATATGAAATCGGATGACTACGCATGGCCGATCAATCAGAATATTTACAGCCGGCTGGTAAAACTCAACAGCGACGATCAGGTGATTCCAGATCTGGCTGAAAGTTGGGAATTCAGCGACGATGGAATGAAATTGACATTCCATTTGAAGAAAGATGTGAAGTGGCATGACGGCGAAGCGCTCACTTCGGAGGACGTGAAATGGACGTTCGATACGATGATCGCCAATAAATGGTCGAAATCTGACAGTCTGGCTTCGGTTGAATCAATCGAATGTCCGGATGATCTGACTGTTGTCTTAAATATGAAAGTAAAAGATGTTTCTATCGTTTCCAAGCTGGGCTGGTATGCAACGTTTATCATGCCGGAACATATCTGGAATGATCCGCAATATAAGGATTTTACATCCAATCCGGCAAACTGGCAGCCAGTAGGAAGCGGACCATACAAGTTTGATAATTATAAGAGCGGAGTCGCGACGACGTTAGTCAAGAATAGCGACTATTTCGACGGTGAGCCAATTATTGAAAAATTAATCTTTACAATCGTTCCGGATTCGACAACCGCATTCCAGTCGTTTGTCAACGGTGAAATTGATTACTTTAACATTATTGTTCCGACGGCGAATAAGCATGATCTGGATAATAATCCGGATTATCGTTTCTTCGATTACATTTCAATCAACCGGACTTATCTGACGTTTAATATGAAAGAAGGCCGCTTTACAGATCCGCGTCTGCGGCAGGCGGTGGCGAAAGGGGTCGACCGTCAGGGGATTTTCGACCGGGTTTCCAATGGCGCTGGCGCTTTGGCAGAATACTTTATTTCGCCTCTGTGGGAAGGCAAATACCTTGATAAGCAGTATAGAATGCCGGAACGCGATATCGAAGGTGCAAAGAAGTTAATTGAAGAAGCCGGTTACACGATGGATGAAGACGGGTATTATTTCTCAATGACACTGGACAGCTTCGATGACGGAAACTTTAAAGATATTGCCCAGATTGTCAAAGAAAATCTGAAAGAAATCGGGATTAACGTTAATCTGAATATCATGGAAATGGCTGCCTGGCAGGATAAAGTAATGGGAGAAAACCCGGACTTTGAAATGACAATGCTGGCAGGCTATCAGGGTCCGGACGTATCCGGCGTGGCCGGACGCGTGGCCTCCAACGGCGGGACCAATGTCGGTATGTATAACAATCCTGAAATGGATGCGGCGCTGCAGGCGGCCGTCGAAATAGACGACGTGCAGGAACGGGCCAAGTATTACAGTGAAGTTCAGCGTATGATGTACGAAGATATGCCGATGGTTTTCTTATTTGAAAACGGCGATCATCAGCCGGTCAAGATTTCTCTGGACGGTACGCCTCGAGATGTGCCGAATAAAGCGGCTTCCAATGAGTTTACATACACGATGTTTAAGTAAACAACGCAGGTTTCTTTATGAATTATGCGCAAAAGCGCAGGTTTGAGATAAACCTGCGCTTTGCTTTGCTCAATAAGAAGTGAAAAATGTTTCAAAAGAAAATGATATAAATATACATTTACTGAAATAAATGTAAAATATCATCTTGACGTTCGCTTTTCCTCCGTGTAAACTCAAACTATATTCTTCTAAAATGAAGGAAGACGCAAGGAGGGAAAGGGTATGAAAAAATTACCGAAACTGCTGACAGCCTTATTGATTGCGTGTTTAATGCTGGCGGGCTGCGGCACAGATGAAAAGAAAACCGACAAGGATGGGACAACAGGGGAAACACCGGCACAGGATGTTTTAATCTATGCCGTTAACGGGGATCCGCAAAGTTTTAATCCCGATATGAAGTCTGATGACTATGCTTATCAAATCAATCAGAACGTTTACAGCCGGTTGGTCAAGCTGAATGCGAACGACCAGATATTACCGGATCTGGCAAAGAACTGGGAGTTTTCCGAAGATGGTCTGACGCTAACCTTCCATTTACAGGAAGGTGTGAAATGGCATGATGGCGAACCGTTTACTTCGGAAGACGTCAAATGGACGTTCGATACGATGAAACAGAATTCCTGGACAAAATCGGATTCGCTGGCGGCAGTGACTTCGATTGAATGTCCGGATGACAATACCGTCGTTTTGAATCTCAGCCAGCGCGACGTCGGCATCGTTCCTAAATTAGGCTGGTATGCGACGTTCATCATGCCGGAACATATCTGGAACGATCCGGCTTATTCTGACTTTGTATCCAACCCGGCGGCATGGAATCCAGTCGGAACGGGTCCTTACAAGTTTGAAAAGTATGATGCAGGAATCGGGACAACGTTGGTTAAAAATGAAGATTACTTTGGAACGGAAGCGACAATCGAAAGATTGATCTTCCAGGTCATTCCGGATCAGACGACGGCTTATCAGTCTTTCCTGAACGGCGAAGTTGACTATCTGGGCGTAAGCGTTCCGACGGCGAATAAGCATGAACTGGACAACGATCCGAATTATAAGCATTTCCACTATCTGTCGATCAACAGAACGTATATTACCTTCAACATGGAAACCAGCATCTTCAAGGACGTTCGTCTGCGCCAGGCTGTCGCGATGGGCGTTGACCGTCAGGGCATTTACGATCGGGTTGCCAACGGAACTGGGGCGTTAGCTGAATACTTCATCTCGCCGTTATGGGAAGGCAAGTATCTGGATAAACAGTACACGATGCCGGCCCGCGACGTGGAAGCGGCGAAGAAGCTGATTGAAGAAGCCGGTTATACATTACGCGACGACGGGTTCTATTTCGATATGACGATGGATATCTTTGAAAGCGGAAACTTTAAGGATATCGCGCAGATCGTGAAAGAAAACCTGAAGGAAATCGGCATCAACGTCACGTTGAATATCATGGAAATGGCGGCATGGCAGGATAAAGTCATTACCAATTCCAACTTTGATATGACGATGCTGGCAGGCTATCAGGGACCGGATGTCTCCGGTGTTGCCGGACGCGTCGCTTCCAATGGCGGAACCAACGTCGGATTGTATAACAATCCGGAAATGGATGCCGCGCTGCAGGCTGGCGTTGAAACTGACGACGATGCAGAACGGGCCAAGGCCTACAGCGAGGTTCAGCGGCTGATGAGCGAAGATATGCCGATGGTCTTCCTGTTTGAAAACGGCGACTGTCTGCCGGTTGCGGTCAATCTTGACGGTACGCCGAGAGATGTTCCGGAATTGACGAGCGCCGCGGAATTCACGTACGCGAATTACAAATAAGTCTAAATTCAGAAAGCCGTCGGTTGACGGCTTTCTTTTGAAAGGAGCGGGAATCAGCGAATGGAAATGGAAACCGACAGAATCAGGTTACGACCTTGGGATAGGAAGGATCTGGAGGATCTTTACGCTTTCGCAAAGAATCCAGCCGTGGGGCCGCAGGCCGGTTGGCGGCCGCATCAAAGTAAAGAAGAAAGCAGTCAGATCTTAAGCCGGATGATGACCACTCCCGACGCGTTTGCGGTTGTGCTGAAATCTACGATGCGAGTCGTCGGCATGATCAGCGCGGGCGTCGATACTTCGCGGTGCAACCTGGCGGCGAAGACGATCGGCTGCGCACTGGATGAAGCATATTGGAATCAGGGCATCATGACGGAAGCGGTCGGTCTGATGATCCGGCATCTATTTGACGATCCGGGAACGGAATTGATCGCGATGGATCATTTCGTAGACAACTGGGGTTCGCGGCGAGTGATCGAAAAGAACGGCTTTCATTATGAGGAAACAATCCGGCAGAAAGTGCGGTTGTATACCGGCGAGGTTAAGGATTGCCGATGTTATTCCATAACGCGGGCTGAATTTGAGGCCCTGCAAAATCAAGCTCCAATAACGGGAAATGCGTGAAAATAAAAAATGAATCCGGTTTATTCGGATTCATTTTCAGTCTGGATTGACAGTCTAATTTTTTTGGCTGCGCTTTCTTTACGATATTTGTGAAACTGAGTCAGGAAAATCGCGGGGAAGACGACAGCCGAAGCGGCGACCACAGACATTAAGCCGATCATCATCGACTGATAAACCGTTTCCATCGGGGATTGCTTCATGATATTCACACTCCTTATACTTCCTATTATAGCCTGATCGACGGTCAAATAGAAGACGACAAAACAGGTGAAATGGATAAAGGGAGAGCTTTGCGTTCTCCCTTTCCTTTGTTTATTTACAATGTTTGTCGAACCATTCGACCATCGCGGTTAAGCGCTGGATGCGGTGCGACGGCTTACCAAAGATCGGCAGGCCGTGGTGTTCGCCATGGAACAACAGGAACCGGGTTTCCACGCCATGCAGCTTCAGGGCGTAGAACATCTGAATCGGTTCGGCGATCCAGCAGCGGTAATCCTGATCGGAATGAATGAACATCGTCGGTGTTTTGACGCGGTCGGCATATTTCAGCGGCGACTGTTCCCATACCAGCGCGACATCGGACCACGGCGTTGCGGCCTGATTGTCCATGTTGTAGGTGAAGCCGATATCGGTGCATAAGAACTTCGTGACGTAGTTGGAAATGGAAGCTTCCGGGATCGCCGCCTTAAACCGGTCGGTCTGCGTGATGATCCAGTTGCTCATATATCCACCATAGCTGCTGCCGGTCACGCCTAAACGTTCGCCGTCCAGCTGCGGATACTGCGCCAGCACCGCGTCGGTAAAGGCCATCAGATCACTGTAATCCTCTTTCCCGAAATGCCCGCGGATATCGGCGAAGGCATTGCCGCGGGAATCAGAACCGCGCGGGTTGCAATAGAAGACAAAATAGCCGTTGGCGGCGAAGACCTGCATTTCATGATTGATAACCGGACCAAAGGTTCCTTTCGGACCTCCATGAATCTCCAGAATGCCCGGATATTTCTTGTTGATATCGAAATCGGCCGGTTTGATCACGAAACCTTCGTGCCGGATACCGTCGTTGTAGAACTCGATTTTTTCGATCGGGGAAACCGCGGTGGCCGCATGATACTCGCTGTTGAAATGCGTCAGCTGCGTTTCCGCTTCATCCTGCAGGAAGTAGATCTCCTGCAGCTTCTGATCGCGCAGACCGATGAAGACGATCCCCTTGTCCGTGACCTCGAAGTCCTCAATTCCGCCATGATAGCCGGATAAGCGCTGCAGCTGGCCGTGTTCATCGAAGCATTTCAGACAGCCGTCGTTTTCATCGGTGCAGCTGAAATAAATCTTGTCGTTATACGCTTTGACCGCCGTGCCAAACTGTTGGATGCAGTCGGAGCCAAGCGAGGCGCCGTAGGAATTGTCGTAATGCACTAACCGCGTGCGCTGCTGATCTTCCTCGACGACAAACAGCGTGGCATGCTGATGCAGACCATATTCCTTGAAATCCGAGATCGCGGCGATGATCTTGTGATTGATATAGAAAGCCCAGCTGACGTTGACCTCATGATCCGGAATCAGCGTCAGATCTTTTTTTGTCGTGCAGTCGAACTGATGCAGCGAGCTTGGAATTTCCCGGACGGAGTTCATCGGATTGCTGATATAAAGCAGCTTGTTGTCCTGAATGTGCGCGATCGAGGCGTTGGCGGACGGTTCGGAGATCGCTGTTGCCGCCCGGGTATCCAGATCCAGCAGATAGAGGCGCGTGCGCTTCATGTTGGTGAGACCCTGACCGTTGGCCCAGAACGGAATTTCATCGAACCATTCGTAATCCTTGTGCGATTCACGTTCTTTTTTCCATTTCTTTTTCTCGTCGTCGGTTTGGCATTCAAAATCGTTCATGCCGTCCGCGCGGTAGGCAACCGACAGGATCAGCTGGTTGTCGTTGACTTTCTGGAAGCTGCCGACCGGCATCGCCAGACGGAACCATTCCACAGCTTCCCCACCGTGAATGTTCAGCTTATAGAAGACCGTCATGCTTTCGCCATCTGCGGTTTTCTCCTTCAGCTTCGGATCGCGGCAGCCGGTGAATACGATTGTTTCGTCATCCCACCAGATCGCTTTCTTTTCTTCGCCGCCGGAGGTTAACTGGCGTGTTTTTTGAGTGGCCAGATCGAGCAGCCACAAATTGCCGGGATAGTTGTCGGCATCTTGATCGCCGGTGATGACGGTGAATACCGCGTGCTGCTGATCGGGGCTGACCTGCAGGCTGCCCAGATAGCGATAATCCATAAAATCTTGAATCTGTACTTTTTTCATGCTTTCTCTCCCATCTATCGTCTATTCTATCACAAGCCGCCGGGGAATGAAGGATAAATGACAGGAAGAGGGATGAAATTTTGAATCGGGGAAAAGGGAGAACAGAAAAAAGAACAGGTTGTCAGAACAGGCTGTTTTCTGGATTTCATCTCGTGGTATAATATGTCCAATCACATTCAGCGAGGGGGAATCACGATGGATTTTTACTCCAATAATTACGATCTGCTGACAGGCAGCGAGCGGACGCTGCTGCACTATATTCTGGACCATCCCGAGACAATTTCAAAAATGACGTGTCAGAAGCTGGCGGATCAATGCGGTGTGTCCAAAACCGTTGTGATCAACATGTCGCAGAAGCTGGGCTTTGAAGGGTATAACGATTTGCGTTTTTTCCTGAAAAACCGGGCGAAAGAGACGCTGCCGGCTGCGAGCGTGGAATCCGTGGAAGCCGAGATCACCGGCAACGTGACGAAAACGATGCAGCTTAACAAACCGGAAACCATGCGGCAGGCGGCGCAGTCCATCGTGAATTCGCAATGTGTCTATGTGATTTCCCGCGGGACGTCCAAAGCAGTCGGCAGCTATCTGGAACATCTGCTGCTGACGCTCAACGTCAAGTGCATCAACATTCCGGATTACAACCTGCTGAATATCATCGCCCGGCAGATGACGCATGAAGAAGTATTGATCGCCATCTCACTGTCCGGGAAGACGCCGATTATCGTGGAAACAGCGAAGGTTGTCAAGGCGTATGGCAACGCTTTGATCACGCTGACCGCTTTTGTCAACGGTCCGCTGGTCCAGTACAGCGATCTGGCTTTGTATTGTTCCTCGAGCACGACCGATACCAAAATCGACGATATCGTAACGCGGATCGGCATGTTCGCGGTCGTGGATTTGTTAGTCCATTATGTTCAGGTCGAGCAGCTGCGTCAGCATAAAACAGGACTTTAAATTATTCGAAGGTAAATTGAAAAAGAACTTTAACCGCGGGACTGTCCGTGGTTATTTTTTTGTGCTCTTCGATCAGGTAAGCTTTTTGCCTGGATTTGTGACCGTGGTCATTTTCAGTGACCAGAGTAAAAAAGACTGTCGGAAATAACCGGTTGTTTTATTGAAATCGCTTTCAATCTCCGGTAATTTAGTAGGCAGGGAGGAACTGCTATGAAAAAGTATAGTGAGCAGATTCAACGTTTCGGTCGATCACTGCTGCTGCCAATCGGGGTTATGGCGCCGGTGGGCTTACTGCTGGGCTTGTCCGCGGCCTTCACCCAGTCGTACATGATCGATCTGCTGCCCTTTTTGGGCAATCCAACCGTCAAGCTGATCTTTACCAGCATCCGTCAGATTTCCGATCTGATCTTCGGCAACATTCCGATTATGTTTGCGATGGGCGTCGCCTATGGGATGGCGAAACGTGATAAGGGAATCGCGGTCTTCTCGTCCGTCATGGCGTATCTGATTCTTTTGATCACGATGAAAATCTGGCTGTCGGCTTCAGGACAGCTGATCACCGAAGGCAATATCGCCGTCGGCGGTCAGGCAATGGTCTTAGGCATGCAGACGTTAAACGTCAACGTTTTAGGCGGCATCATCGCCGGTCTGGTCGCCGCCTGGGCTTCCGACAAGTTCTATAATCTGGAATTGCCGATTGCATTTGCCTTCTTCTCCGGCAAGAAATCCGTCCCGTTAATCTCGATGGGCGTGACGGTGGCGATCGGTTTGATTCTGCCGTTCTTCTGGCAATATTTCATTGCCTTCTGCAGCAGCTTGTCCGGCCTGCTTCTGCATAAGATTCTCGGACCGGTGCTGTCAGGCTTTGTCAACCGGATGATGATTCCGTTTGGTCTGCATCACGTCTGGAACGCGATGCTGCGCTTCACGGAAGCCGGCGGCACGTATGTGATCAATGGCCAAACTTACATTGGTTATCTTGATGCGATGAATGAAATTTTGTTTAATCTTGGACCGGAAAGCGAATACTGGGCGTTGATGCCGGAGCTGACCCGCTTTGGCGCGCAGAATCAGATGGTCAGAACGATGTTCGTCTTCCCGGCAATCGGCTTGGCGATGTACAAGACCGCGTATCCGGAGAACAAAGCGTTGGCGAAGTCCCTGATTCTGACCTCGGTGCTGACGGCGGCGCTGGGCAATGTGACCGAACCGCTGGAATTTACGTTCCTGTTCATCGCACCGGCACTGTATGTCATCTACGCGCTGATCGGAACGCTTGGCTCGTTAGCTCTCTACTTTATGGGAACGGCGGTCGGTTATATCCGCGGCACGGTGTTTGACTTTGTCATCTTCGGCGTCATGATGAAGAATTCCCATTGGATCAATATCGTGATCGTCGGCGTGATCAGCTTCGTCGTTTATTACTTCCTGTTCAAGTGGTGGATCGTCAAATTTGACGTCAAGACGCCGGGACGGGAAGACGAGCCGTCCGCGGATAACGTGCTGATCCGGGAAAAGCGGTATGACGAAATCGCGAAGATTGTGATCGAAGCGCTGGGCGGGCCGTCCAACATCGGCACGGTCGACAACTGTATTACCCGCTTGCGGATTGATATCAACGACAACAAGAAGATTGACAAGGATCTTTTGAAAAAATCCGGGTGTGCTGGAATCTTCTTCCCGACGACCAAGCATATTCACATTGTTTTCGGACCGCTGGTGGAATTTGTCCGCAATGCGGTTGACGATGAACTGGGGCGGCACGCATGAGGAGAACACCGCACACGATAACAATTTCCGGAGCCGGCAGCTGCCGGACTCCGGCCTTGATCGGGACGCTGATGCAGATGAAAGACCGGTTCCCGGTAAAGAAAGTCATCTTTTTTGATAAGGACCTGAATCGCTTCGGCAAAATTGAAGATTACTGCCGCCTGCTGCTGCATACCTTTTCCCCGGAAACTGAGGTCGTGGTGACCGGCGATATGGATGAAGCCTACTGTGCCTGCGACTTTGTTTTCTGTCAGATGCGGGTGGGTCAGAACACGATGCGTTCGTATGATGAAAAGATCCCGCTGAAATATGGACTGGTCGGACAGGAAACCTGCGGCCCGGGCGGTTTCGCCTACGGCATGCGTTCAATCGGCGGGATGAAAGAAATGGTCGACTGCGTCCGCAAGTATTCCCAAGAAACCTGGATTCTGAATTACACCAATCCGGCGGCCATCGTCGGTCTGGCGCTGGATCGGTTATATCCTGACGATCACCGTCTGATCAATATGTGCGACCAGCCGTATTCGATGATGGTCAGCTTTGCCAAGATCCTCAACGTTGACGTTAAAACGCTGCGGGCCCGGTATTTCGGATTAAATCATTTCGGCTGGTTCACCGCGCTCTACGATACGGAAGGTCATGACTATTTTGATACGCTGCGCGATTACCTGATGAATCATGATTTTAAGCCTTACAATGCAGAACAGCGCACAAAGTCCTGGCTGGATACCTATCTGCGCGTCAACAAGATGATGAACTGTGTTTCAGAATATATCCCGACGACGTATCTGCAATATTATTTCTATGCGGACGAGATCGTGAAGGAAAGCGATCCGCAGTTCACCCGCGCTGACGAAACGATCCTGACCCGGGAAAAAGAGGTCTGGGACGTCTGCGCGCTGGCCCGGGGCAAAACCGAGCTGCGCGAGATTCCGGTGCTGACTTCGCCGGTGTTCGGTTCAATGATGGTCGAGGTGGCAGAATCGATCGCCTATGACTTAAATCAGGAATTCATCGTGATGACGCGCAATACAGGACTGATTGACAACTTCCCGGCGGAAGCCGTTGTGGAAGTCGCCGGAACATTGGGGAAAGACGGTGTGCGGGGAATTCCGTACGGCCCGGTGAAAACATTCTATAAAGGATTGATGGAAAATCAATATGCCTATGAAGAACTGACTTGCGAGGCCTGGATGGAAAACGACTATACCAAGGCGCTGCAGGCGCTGACGCTGAACCGGACCGTCAACGATTTTGACAAGGCGAAGGCGGTGCTGGACGATCTCATGGAGGTCAACAAGGATTACTGGACATTGGAAAAGAGGGATTAAGCGATGTTTTTGAAATCGACAAGAATTTATTTTCCCCATCAGATCTGCCGCAGCGGTTATCTGGAAGTAGCGGGTGAGGTCATCCGGGGATTCTCTACGGAAGTGCCCGTCGGCGCCGAGGTTATTGATTATGGCGATCATCTGCTTCTTCCGGGTTTTATCGATCAGCATATTCATGGCTGGGGTACCGGCAGCTTCAACAACGATAAATCTGTCCATTCGATACAGGAAATGAAGAAAAACCTGCCGTATGAGGGCGTGACGAGTTTTTTGGCGACCTCTGGTGCGGAACCGGTCGAGGATCTGGTCGAGGGCGTCAAAAATGCCAGCTGGGTTGTCGATCATCAGAAAGACGACGGCGCAACGCTGCTGGGCGTTCATCTGGAAGGCCCGTTTATCAATAAGGAGTACAAGGGCATGCAGCGGGAAGATTGCTGCATCGACCCGGACATGACGATCATGCGGCGGTTCATGGACGCTCAGTCCCACCCGCAGATCATCCGTCTGATGACGCTGGCGCCGGAGCTTCCGGGAGCGAAGGAGTTGATCCAGTTCTGCCATGCGCATCACATTCAGATCAATATCGGTCACAGCGCGGCAACCTTCGACTGCATCCGGGATCTGAAGGAGTATGGCTTAGGCGGCGTAACCCACATGTTCAGCGGCATGCGCGGGCTGCATCACCGGGAGCCGGGGGTGGCTGGCGCAGCGCTGTATTTCGACGATTTGAACTGCGAATTCGCGAAACAGACCGGCATGACCGTACGGCCGGAAGTGTTCGCCCTGACCTGGCGTCTAAAAAGCAAGGATAAAATCATCATGACGACGGACTGCGGCGGGATTGCGCTGACAAAAAAAGAAAAGTATCATTATATCCGGAAGCAGACGTTTATTCCCAACGGCGACGAGCTGATTCTGCGCAATGACGACGGCAGCGAGGAACACGTTGATATTCATGATTACAAGGCGGTGCGGAATCTGGAGCTGAGCTATATCAAATCAATCCGCAATCTGATCGCCAACGTCCATCCGTCCATTCATGAGATCATGAAGATCACGGCGGAAAATCCGGCGCGGTATATCGGTGTGGATGACCGCAAGGGAAGTCTGGAAGCAGGAAAGGACGCTGATATTCTTGTCGTCAACGATGCTTTTGAAATTCAGGCAACCTACTGCATGGGAAAATTGTATAAAAGTGAGGAGTGATGGTCATGTTTAAAAATCTGTTCAAGCCCAAACCGACAGATTTCGCCGCCCCGTTCAAGGGCCGGCTGATGACGCTGGAAGAAGTTCCCGATCCGGTGTTCTCAAGCAAGTCGATGGGGGCTGGATTTGCGCTGGAAATGTTGGAGGGCAAGGTGTTGTCGCCAGTGGCGGGCAAGATCGTCGCGGTCTTTCCGACTGGCCACGCAATCGGCATCAAGGCGGATGACCGCAACGAATATCTGATCCATCTGGGATTAGATACCGTGAATTTCAAAGGTGAAGGTTTTACGGCGCATGTCGTTTTGGATCAGCGGGTGAATCCGGGCGATCCGTTAGTCGACGTCGATTTGGAATTCTTTAAAAATCATAAGGTTTCCATGATTTGTCCGATTCTGGTCGTCAATGCCAACAGCCGTAAAATCCGCCTGCTGAAAGAGGGCGTCGTCCAGTCACAGGAAAAAGACTTCCTTGCGATCACGGCATGAATCACAGCGAGATGAACGTAATTTTGGAATCTGCCCGCGCTGCGATCGCCCGGCATCGGCTGCCCTTAATGAAATACTGTCTGGCCGTGGCTTGCCTGTGCTCGCTGATCTCGCTGGCTGCGCAGCAGTTTAACAATAATCTGATCCCGCTGGCCGCAACGCTGGCGATCAATCTGATTTTTCTGTTCGGATTGGATTTACTGATGCTGAAAGCACTGCATGACGAACCGTATTCTCTTCATGATTTCAGCCAGTTCACAGGTTATATCAAGTCCCTGCTTCCGTTATTTGGAATCTACGGCCTGATTCTGGCCGGCGGCGTCTTTGCCCTCCAGGCAATGATCCATCTGGGGGCAGTCCTTCTTGTATTGCCCGCGCTGCTGGGGGTGGGCGTGATCTTTCTTAACTGCATCAATCATCTAACGCTGTTTTCAATGATTGAAACGCGTCAAAGCGCATGGAGAGCCTTGAAAGGCGGGACAAAGCTGTTTTTTCAATCCGGAAAACTGATCATGCACATTGTTTTGAAAACGATTGTGCTGATCTTGTTGGGAAGTCTGGCGGTGTATGCGCTCAATGTGTTTGTTTACGCTCCGCAGATCGACGCTGTGCTGAAAAGCGCGCCGGAAATTACGGAAGCCCTGATTGATCCTTATTTCTCAACGAATCTCAGTTACATGATTCAAAGCGTTGGCATGCAGCTGGTTGTCAGTTATATCGCAATCGTGTCAGGCATGACCTGTGGCGTCTATTATTTAAAGCAAAGGAAAGCAATAACGAGATAAAGGAATTTATTCGAAGAGTCTCACGTTCAGCTAATGGGGAAGATCAAGATTTCTGAAAAAGAGATTGAGATCTTCTTTTTTTATTTTCCGCAGGCGGGAAGTTGTTGGAAAAAACTTCATCGCAGGCTAGGAAAGTGCGGAAGAAATCATTATAATGGAAACAGACAGAAAAAGAATGGGGGTAATGATTTGATCTTAATTCGAAATGGCCAAGTCCATGATGGTTCAGGTCAGGTATTAGCGAATACGGATCTTTTGATCGACGCGGGCAAGATTGTTCAGATCGGACAGCATCTGAAGGCGCCGGGGGCGCAGGTGATCGACGCGGAAGGAAAGTGCGTCATGCCGGGCTGGATCGATCCGTTAAGCGGCTGGGGCACGGCGGCCGGGCGCGGGCAGGCGCGCGACAACGATGAAACGAGCGATCCGCTGACGCCGCAGCTGGATGTCGTTTACGCGTTTGATCCCGACAGTATGATGTATCAGGAGCTGTGGGGTTATGGAATTACGGCGGCAGGCGTCGCTGCAAGCAATAACAATGTTCTCGGCGGCAGCGCGGCGGTGTTCAAGGCGTATGGCAGAACGACGGAGACGATGTGCGTCAAGGCGAACGCCGCGATGAAGGGCTCGGTTGATGAGAAGGTCAAGCAGACCTATGGTCCGCGCAACAGCGCTCCGATGACAAAAATGGGGATCTTTTCCGCGCTGCGTGAATTGATCGCGAAGTGCGGCTCTGAGAAAGAAGAAGACCAGAAGGATCCGAAGGTTCAGGCGTTTAAGCCGGTGCTGGAAGGCAAGCTGCCGCTGATCTTAAGCTGCAACACGAAAGCGGAAGCCGACGCAGTCCTGAAACTGTTTGAAAACATGCCGGTTAAGCTGGTGCTGGCGAATCTGTATCAGCTGGATGAAAGTCTGTTGGATAAGGACTGTGGTTTCATTCTGGGCGATCTGACCGATGGGTTTAACAAGTACAATGCGGCGGTGAACTATGCCGCGCTGTTTTCGCTGATCAAAGCGGGCAAGCCGGTGGCGCTAAGCGCCTTTGGCGATGCGGTTTCACCGGGCCGGGAGATCCTGATGTGGAACGCGCACGGCCTGATGGCGCAGGCGCGGCGTTTAGGTGCCGATCTGTCCAGCGAGGATGTGCTGAAAATGCTGACAAGCATTCCGGCGCAGCTGTTGGGCGTGGCGGATCGGATCGGGAGTCTGGCTGAGGGCAAGGATGCCGACATTGTGATCTGGTCGGGCAATCCGCTGGAAACCTTCCGCGCATTGCCGGAAATTGTCGTTATTTCCGGGGAAATAGTAAAGGGGGAAAAAGCGTGATGAAACGATTGATCCGCGGCGCCAAGATTCTGACGATGGGGCCGCAGGGCACGCTGGAAAAAGGCGATATTTTAATAGAAAATGGCAAGATCGCGGCGATCGGCGAACAGCTGGACTGCGAAGACGCTGAAGTCATCGACGCTGCGGGACTGACGGCCATTCCGGGGATCGTCGACGCACACAGTCATATCGGCGGGTTTGAGATTGCGACTGGGGCGCAGGACGTCAATGAAATGGTCAGGAATGTGACTGCCGAAGTTGAAGTGTTCGACGGGATCGATCCGCTGTCGCCTTCCTTTAAGGAAGCGCTGGCCGCCGGGGTAACCTGCAGCGCGATCGCTCCGGGCAGCGGCAACGTGATCGGCGGCGTGGTCTGCGCGGTAAAAAGCGCGGGTCAGGGCACAGTTGAGTCGATGTGCGTCAACCGGCATGTCGCGCTGAAAGCGGCGATGGGCGGCAATCCGAAGGGTGTCTATGGCAAGCGCAATCAGACGCCGATGACGCGGATGGGCGTAGCCAGCGTGCTGCGCCAGTATTTCCGCGATGTTCAGGAATACATGAAGAAGCAGGAAGAAGCGCAGAACGATCCGGCAAAAATGCCGAAATGGGATCCCGCGATGGAGAACGGCGCAAAGGTGCTGCGGCATGAAATGCCGGTTAAAATGCACTGCACGCAGTTTGATATGATCACCGTGATCGAACTGGCAAAGGAATTCAATTTTGAATTCACGCTCGATCATGCGTGGGGCGCTTCGGATTATATGGAACCGATCGTGGCGGCCGGCTGTCCGGTGATTTTCGGTCCGATTGCCGTGGCCAAAGGGTTCGGCGAGTCGATTAAAATTGATATCGACAGCGTGGTTGAAATGGACCGGCGCGGCGTGCTGTGTGCGATCATGACGGATGGTCCGGTCTATCATCCATGGCTGATCGTCGAACAGGCTGGCGAAGTCGTGCGCTATGGAGCGCCGGTCGAACGGGCGATCGCAATGCTGACGATCAATCCGGCGAAAATCATCGGCTGTGATCAGCGGATCGGTTCGCTTGAAGCGGGCAAGGATGCCGATATCGCGTTGTTTGACGGGATGCCTGCGCTGGATCCGGCGGCAGTTGTGAAAATGACGCTGGTTAACGGCGAGGTCGTGTATCAAAGCAAGGGCTGTTAAGCCCTTTTCTTGTGAGGTGAGGTAAATGAGTGGGAAACAGAAGGTCGCGGCTGTGCGCTGCGCCCGTTATGATCAGGAATTAATCGGAAAACAACTGAATTTGTTAATGACGGCCATCGGCGCGGATACGTTGATTCAGCCAGGCATGAACGTGCTGATCAAGCCGAATCTGTTGTCGGCGAAAACGCCGGAGGAATTCACAACGACGCATCCGGAGGTCCTGCGGGCATTAATTCGCTACGTTCATAACCGCGGCGGGATCGTGACGCTGGCTGACAGTCCGGCCGGCCGGTTCACGCTGGATTCAATCCGGCGGATATATCAGAAAACAGGACTGCGGGCGCTGGCACAGGAGGAACAATGTTCATTAAATGAAAATCTGACCAGCGTTGAAAGCGGATTAAACGTCCTCAGCGAGCCGGTGCCGATACTGGAATGCGTTGCTCAGGCAGATTTGATCATCGACTGCTGCAAGTTCAAAAGTCACAGCTATACTGTGACCAGCGGTGCGGTGAAGAATATGTTCGGCGTCATTCCGGGATTGGTGAAGGCGCAGATGCATGCCCGTCTTGCTAAGCGTGAATCCTTTTGCCGCTTTTTATGCCAGCTGTGCGCAAATGTCAAACCCGGACTGTGTCTGATGGATGCCATCGAAGGCATGCAGGGCAACGGTCCCAGCGGCGGCGAGCGGTATGACGGTCAGCGTCTGTTAGCGGCGAAGGATCCCTTTGCGCTGGACTATGGTGCGCTGAAACTGTTTGGAGTTGAGCCTGACTGGACGCCTGTTCATCGGGAAGCTGTGAAACTCGGGCTGGTGAATCCAGCTGAGATTGAGCTGATTGCTTTGGAAGAAACCTGGGAAAGTTTATGCCGCAGTGATTTCAGACTGCCGGAAACGATGAAAGGTCTGATACAGCTGATTCCTTCCCCGCTGGCAGCGCTGCGCCGGCATTTTGCGCCCTATCCCAAGCCGGACCCTTCGCGCTGTCTGGGATGCGGAGAATGCGTGCGGGATTGTCCGGTTCAGGCGATGACGCTGACTGAGCACAAGGCTGTCGTCGACCGCCGCCGCTGCATCCGCTGCTACTGTTGTAAGGAAGTCTGTCCGGTTCATGTTGTTCAATTAAAACGTTAAAACCTTACAAAAATCTTAATTGTCAGCGAAAAACACAAGCGGGCAGTGAAAAAAAGGTATAATAAGACCAGCGATGGGAGAAATGTTATGAGTCAGAAACAAACGATGAAAAATCTGATGCGCACGGTAATTGCACTGTTGATTATTTTGGGCGCCTTATTGATGGTGCTGGCTGTGATTACGGTGCAGAAACCCCGGGATGGTGAGGTGCAGGTTGCCTTTACGCCGCAGCCGACCCTATCGCCGCAGCCGACGCCGGTTGTGGAAAAGGCCGAGCTGATCATGGCGGGAGATGCGCTGCTGCATGGGGCAGTGTATGCCGATGCCAGGACCTCTGAGGGAAGTTATGATTTTACCGATATGATGAGTACGCTGAACCGCGTTACGAATCATTATGATTTGAAGTATTATAACCAGGAAACGATTTTAGGCGGAACGGAACTGGGGTTGTCGACCTATCCTTGCTTTAACTCGCCGCAGGAATTCGGCGATACGATGATGAATCTGGGATTTAACCTTGTTTCACTGGCAAACAATCACACGCTGGACCGGGGCGAGCAGGCCATCCTGAATTCACTGGATTACTGGTCAAACCAAAACGCGCTGACAGCCGGATCGTACAGCTCGTTCGATGACCGGGAAGAACTGCGGATTCGTGAAATCAACGGGATCAGCTATACGCTGCTCTCATATACCTATGGGACCAACGGAATTCCGGTGCCGGAAGGCAAGGAATATCTGGTCAATGTATATACGGATGAAATGTTGGCGGAAGACATTGCCAAGGCGCGTGGGGAAGTCGACGTCCTGATGGTGGCGATGCATTGGGGCGAAGAGTACACGCATGAGCCGACTGCTGAACAGCGGCGTTTAGCGCAGCTGTTGGCGGATCTGGGCGTCGATCTCATCATCGGCAGTCATCCGCATGTCGTTCAGCCGATCGAATGGATCGACGATACGTTATGTATTTATTCGTTGGGAAATCTGATTTCCGCTCAGGATGGAACCTATAAGCGGGTAGGGCTGTTAGCGGGCGTGACAATCACGAAGACAACCTTCGAGGGGCAAAGTCATATCCAGCTGAGCGCGCCGCGGGCAGATCTGGTTTATACGCAGTATACCAGGGGATATCATCACTTCAAGCTGAAATTTTTTGATGAAATTGAAGAAAGCGAGCTGAAGGACGCCTGGGGTGTTTACGATCAATATGGCAAGATTGTAACGGATGGCGGCGCCGTGAGTCAGCTGGGCGGCTTGTAGGAAATTTCTGTATCCGGAATTCCCGGAGGGGATTTTTATTGGAAGGCCGGGCTGATAGGCAGATTTCCCATTCGCCGAGGAAATCTGTCTTTTCTTTTGCTTTCAGGCGTGCATTTAAAGGTTTGTTGGAAGGAGCATGACGGAATGAATTTATTCGCAAGAATCGGCTTATTTTTATTGGAAATGACCATCGTGATGTCGTCCGCAATCATGATATTCCGATGGCAAAACCGCAGGCTGTGGGCGTTATGCGGAGCGACCTGTCTTGCGGCCTGGTTGTTTTTTATATTTTCAGTGACGCTGAACGGTCCCTATTCTGATCATCCGTTTTCTGCCTGGAATCTGATTCCTTTCCAATGGATAGGGGAAATGATTCAGGAACTTCAAAGTGGAAAGTCAGTCTTGCTTGAAATTTGGCATATTCCAAAGCAGTTGATGGCCAATGTTCTGATGTTTATTCCAGGCGGTTTTTTATTAGCTGTGGTTTGTCCGCGTATCCGTCATTGGAAAGGAATTGTGATATGCGGCGCAGGATGTTCAGCCGCGATTGAAATTATTCAGTTCTTCATTGGTCGGATCGCGGATATTGACGATGTGCTGATGAACAGTCTTGGCGCAGCGATCGGATTCGCTTTGTTTCAGTGGGGGTGGCGGGAAATTCAAAAATCCGGACGCTTTGGCAGCCGGAATAAACAAGGCAAAGATTGAAAGCTCTTTTTCAGGTTCTTGCTTGCACCCGGGTAAAGATAAAAAGATCAGGCCTATAAAGCATTATGGAAAGCTTTATACGGCCTGATCTTTAAAAAATGTCCAGTCTGCTTTAAACCGGGGAACAATCCTTTTTTATCTTTTATTCTCTTTTCATTTGTTTATAATTTCAGATTCAAGGAATGTGTTTTGAAAATAGTTACAAAACATTCTGTCAAGAATTCGAAAAAAGTAAAATTTTCTTGGAAAGGAGGAAGGCATTTTTAAAATTACCGCAATATTAACTTGTAGAGGAGGTGGCTGAATGTCCATCGATCTACGAAAGCGGAAAGAACTGAAGCATAAAAGGATTTCCCTGATGGATGACTGGGTATTTAAAGCGGTGCTTGGAAATCCGGAAGATACATTGTGTCTTTCCTGTCTGTTTCAGGCTATTGATCCCAGTTTCAAAAAGGTATGTTTGTTTCCCGGTGAAGAAAGTGTGGGGCATCCCCTGATGAAAGCGATTCGTTATGATATTTGCGGAATGATCAATGATGAAATTTATTTTGATCTGGAAATCCAGCAAAATGGAAATCCCGTGGATCAGGGTATCCGGATAGTTTTTTATCTGTCACGGCTGTTATCCGGGCAGAAAACAAAAGGAAAAGATTACCGTGAATTAAAACCAGTCCGGGTCATGATGATCACGAATTTTTCTTTTTTTGGCGAGGGGGATATCAGCAACGATGTTTTCCATTTAGTTGGTGAAAAAACAGGAAGAACCTTGACAAAACATATTCAAGTGAATATTATTGAGCTGGCGGGAGTAGAATATTTACAGCGAATTCCGGTCAAGGATTTAACGCCATTGGATCGGTGGCGTGTGGTGTTGAAATTTGCGGGTGATCCTGAAAAAGAAGTGTGGATTCAACAGATCATAGCGATGGATGAAGGATGCAGAAGGGCGGTGCAGAAAATGATGGAGATTCCGATGAGTATGATCGAGTACATGTGGGAAACAAAGCGACTGGACAGAGAACTGATGCGAAATACAGAAATCCGCGAGGAACGGGAAAGGGCTGTAAAGGAAGCTCGCGATCTGGCCTTAAAGCAGGGGCTGGAACAGGGCATTGAGCAAGGCAGAGAACAAGGCATGGAACAGGGCATGGAACAAGGCAGAGAACAGGGCAAAGATCTGGGTTCTTTGTTGAAGATCGTTACAATCACGTTGAAAAAGGCAAAGAAGGGAATGCAAGCCACAGAAATTGCGGACATTTTAGAGGAAGAAGAGGCTTTGATAGAAACAATTCTGAAACTTAAACAACAATTTCCAGATGCTGCTGAGATGCAGATTGCAGTGAAGATTCTCGGTGAGTTTGTTTATCCGGCACTGCATAACGAAGTCAATCTTAATGAAGGAAACTAGACTTTCCTAGATCCGGCAGATCTGACTTTCAAGATCAATGAAATTCATTTAAACTATCCCAGATTTTCAATCTATGAACAATCAGCCATAACTTAAGGTGCGTCTATCATTCCAGATGAAAACACTGGCCGGCAAAGCTTAACTTTGTCCAGCCAGTGTTTGTTTTTCTCATCGCTGCCTGTTCTCACGCATAGAAATATCAAATTTCTTAGCAAATCTCAATTCTGTTTACCACCAGGGTAATTTCCTCTCTCCCTGCGGCGCGATCCAGTTTTTCCCTTCCAGATACGGGATCAACATTTGGAAAAACAACACCAGCAGCACAATCTCAATCGGAAGCATAATCGTGTTTTTGACGAGGCTTTTTGCGAAATAATACAGATAACCCTTGGAATATAACATGTAGCTCCATAAGGATCCCAGACCGACATTGACGAACAGATTGATCAAAAGACGGCTGAGCGCAAGACGCAGCACGGTAATTTTTGTGCGGTAAAGAAATAAAGCGAAAATCAACGCGCCGGCCATGCTCGATAACGTGTAGCCCGGGAAGAAGGGACCGTTGGGATGAATCGCGAATTCAATCAGGTCGCCGATTCCGCCGCAAAGCATGCCGACGACCGGTCCGCAAACCGCGCACTGCACAGCGGTGATCAGATACGTGAAATAAACATAGAGATTGTCGGCCACCGGAATTCGAAACGAAGCGATGGCCATTTTTAAGGCCATGCACAGCGCAGCGACCGCGAGAATCCGGACACGCCGCGTTTCGGCGGACGCTTCTTGCCAGTAAGCATGGGAAAACGGATGAGAAAAGAGAGCTTTGGAAAACTGAGCCATAAAAAAACCTCCTCTTTTCCCTCTGACAGGTAAAAGAGAAGGCCATGCCTTCGATTTTCGGGTCAGCGGGATGCGGAACCTGCACCGCAAGAAACCTTTTCGTCCTTCTGACAACTCCCCGTTCAGAAAGCACTTAACGCGCAGGAACCTACTCTGTTTGTGAAGAATATACCCCGAAAGTACCCGGATGTCAAATGAAACTTATAAAACAAAGAACAGATACAACGAGTAACCTAAAATCAAGCTGAGGCCCTGCATTTTTGATCCCTTTTCTTTCAGCAGCAACGGCAGCAGCGCCAGCATGGTGATCAGCAGACACGCCGGCATGTCCACTGCCAGACTCTGCGCGGAAACCGGCAGCGCCTGACCGGAAACAAAAGAACAAACCGGCAGGATCAGAGTCAGATCGAGAATGTTCGCGCCGATCAGGTTGCCGATCGACAAGCTCGATTCTTTTTTGACAATCGCGGTGATCGTGGTGACCAGCTCCGGCAGCGATGTGCCGATCGCGATCATCGTGACGGCGACGATCCGTTCCGGTACCCCGAAGAAAGCAGCCAGTGCACTGCCGCTGTTGACCAGCAGCTGCGATCCGGCGACAATACCCAGCGCTCCGAATAAAAACATCACGATCCGTCGTCCTGTTTCTTTGCGGGTTGTCTGGATCCGTTCGCTGTCTTCCTGCTGCTTCATCGCATTGCGGACATTTTCCGCCATCGAGATCAAAAAGATCGCGATCAGAATCAGACTGCCGGCTAAGCTCAAGGCTCCCGACAAGCTGAATCCAAGCAGCACCGCCGCGGCAGCGATCAACAAGCCGCAATGCTTGATGTAATCCTTACGCCGGATGGCGATCGGCATAAAAAGCATCGCCACTGCCAGAATCAGGCCGGTATTGGCCGTAACAGAACCGACCGCGTTGCCGATCGCCATTTCTGTTTTTCCCTGCAGCGCCGCCAGAACCGAAACGATCATCTCCGGCAGCGTGGTGGCCAGACTGACGATCGTCGCGCCCACAATAAAGGAAGGGATCCCGGAGGCTTTCGCGATCCAGCTGGCGGCGTCGACAAACAGATCGCCACCCTTGACGACCAGGAAAACCCCGGCAATAAATAAAATAACTGCGACTTCAATGCTCATAGTTCAATCTCCTCTTTCATTTCCCAGGTTCCGATAAAAAAAGAAGACCTGTCTTACGCTGTTCTCCTCAAGCGTCAGACAAGTCTTGTCAATTACCTCTAAGCCAGACGAAAAAACTTCGTCAGGTTGTTGACTTAGCAACGCGGTTGTCCGCGGTGACTACTCCCTTATCAATCTCGAATATTTTAACAAAAAGAACGTTGAGCGTCAATGTTAAATCCCGGTGAAAAACCGCACAACCCCGCAGAATGATTGACTTTTGAAACCCTGACCGTATAATTAAAGCGCAAGCTGTCCCAATGCGCGGAAAGGAACGAAAGATAAACATGACACAAATCAACTGGATTGCGGCGTTGCAGCAGGCAGCGTCGCTGGAAGAAATGAAAAACAGCGGGATGACGACGATCCGGATCGGGGTTGAAGGCGGCTCCGTCCGCACCGCCCGGTGTTTTTCGCCGGCTGAAGCCGAAGCGTTAGTCCGCCGCGTTCACGCTTCAGGACTTCGGTGCGAGATTGTTTTCAACCGCCTGTGGATGGAAGAAGAACTGGCGGAAATGGAAATGAAACTGAAGCAGATCCAAGCCTGGCAGCCGGAGGGAATTGTTTATATGGATCCGGCGGTTTTCATGAGTGCGGAGCGGTTGGGATTGAAAGACCGGCTGATCTACGCGCCGGACACGCTGATGACCAATTCCCGGGATATTCAGGAAATGCTAAAGCTGGGCGTAGGCCGCGTCGTCCTGGCTGCGGAGATCACGCTGGAAGAAATTCTCTCAATCGCCCGCAAGACCGACGGCGCCCGGCTGGAACTGCAGATTCATGGGCGGCAGGTGATGGCTTATTCGCGCCGTAAGCTGGTATCCAACTATTTGCAGGTGATCGGCAAGACAATCGACGATCTGTATGATCGTCGTGAACTGTATTTAATTGAAGCAACCCGAACTGGGAAAATGCCGATTCTGGAAGAAGCGGAAGGCACGGCGGTATATATGGAAAGCACGCTCTGTTCGCTGGATCAGATTTCACAGCTGGCAGCCAGCGGGATCGGTCATTTTACATTTGATAGTCTGTTTTCCTGCGATGCGGAATTGATCGACGCCCGGAAAGCCTGCGGCGCGGTGCTGGAAGGCGCGGATCCGGCCGTCGTGAAAGAACAGCTGAAGCAACGCTGGCCTGATCTGAATTACGGCTCCGGCTATTATCAACAGAAGACCAATTTAACCAAGGAGGACGCGGCATGAGAAAAACGATTGAGCTGTTAGCTCCGGCCGGCGATCTGGCTCGTTTGAAAACGGCAGTCCGTTATGGTGCGGACGCAGTGTACCTGGGTGGCAAGCGCTTTTCGCTGCGATCCCGCGCCAGTAATTTTGAAATCGAAGATATCGCCGAGGGCGTACGCTTTGCCCGGGAATACGGTGCGCATGTCCATGTGACGGTCAATATCATTCCTCACGAAGACGATTTTGACGGCCTGGACGATTATCTGCGCCAACTGGAAAGGATCGGCGTGCATGCCGTGATCGTCGCTTCACCGACGATTGTCCGGCATGCGAAAACCGTTGCGCCGAAGCTGGAGGTTCATCTCAGCACGCAGATGTCCAGCACCAATTCTCAGGCTGTCCGGTTTTACCAACAGCTGGGGGCGGACCGGGTTGTGCTGGCCCGCGAATGCACGATGGATCAGATCCGGCAGATTTGCGATCACAGCGAAATCCCGATTGAAACGTTTATCCATGGCGGTATGTGCGTGAACTATTCCGGGCGCTGCACCTTAAGCAACGCGATGACGCTGCGCGACGCCAACCGCGGCGGCTGCGCTCAGTCCTGCCGCTGGCGCTATCATCTTTATAACGGAGCGCAGAAGCTGAGCGACGACAGCCTGTTATTCTCCATGGGCTCGAAAGATCTGATGGCCGCGGCTTATGTTAATGACATGATCCGCGCGGGCGTGGCCAGCTTGAAAATAGAAGGCCGGATGAAATCAGCCTATTACATCGCGGTCGTTGTCCGGGCTTACCGGAAACTGATCGACTGGCTTCTTGAGCACCCTGAAGAAGACCCGCAGCCGGCCGTTCTGGCAGCTCAGCGCGAACTGATGCGGGCAGAAAACCGGCCTGCCTGCCTGGGTTTTCTGGCGGGCATTCCCGGTCCGCAGGATCATTTGTACGACAATGCGCCTTCGCGGGTAACTCACGATTTTCTGGCGCAGGTGCTGGACTACAATCCAGATGACAAACAAGCCCTCATCGAGGTGCGCAATCACTTTGAAATCGGGGAAACACTGGAAGCCTTTGGACCGCATCTGGAAAACACGCCCTTTGTATTGGAAACGATGAGGGATGAGGAAGGCGCGGTCGTCGAAATCGCCAATAAGCCGCTGCAGCGCTGCTGGATCAATACTCCGGCAGTTTTGCATCCGTATGATTTGATTCGCCGGAAGGAGCGTAAATTATGAACTGGTTTGAAGGCGCGCTGAGTGTCAAAGCCGTCATGATGGCGGGCCGCCGTCCCGTGATGAAGCTGGTCGTCGATCAGAAGAAGAAAGATAAGGATACGGCGTTTATTCTGCGTCAGGCTGCCCAGCGAGAAATCCCGGTAGAACGCTGGCCGCGCGAGAAGATTGATCAACAGGCGACCGGCCGAACGCATGGCGGGATTCTGGCGCTGGCAGGGGATCGGATCTATCAATCGGTTTCGGATTGTCTGGAAAATCCCAAGCCGTTTGTCGCGGTTTTGGAAGGAATTGAAGATCCGTTTAACCTCGGTTATGCGTTTCGCACGTTGTATGCCGCCGGCTGTACCGGCGTGCTGATGGGCAGCCGGGACTGGCAGAGTGCGCAGGCTACGATCGTGAAGTCCAGCGCGGGCGCAAGCGAACAGCTCCCCTGGTGTTTGTGCGAGGATCTCGGGGCGGCGGTTTGCCAATGCCGCCAGGCGGGGTGTGTCTTATACTGTGCCCAGCGCAGTGATGCGATTGCTTATTTTGACGCCGATTTCAACCAGCCGATTGTGCTGGCGATCGGCGGCGAGCTGCGAGGATTGAGCCGCGACGTGCTGAAGCAGAGCGATCAGAACATCGTGATTCCCTATGCCCGGCCTGTGCGCAGTGCGTTAAACGGCACCAGCGCCGTCGCCGCGATCAGCTTTGAAGTCGTGCGCCAGCGCCGCTGACCCTTCCCCAACAGAATGAAATAAAAACATCAGCGGACCCGTAGGGGTAAAGACGAATTGAGTGCGTCCCTGACAAAACTGAAAAAACTGCGACGTCGGCCGGACTTTGAGCATAGACTAAAGCGGAGCGGCCAGACGCCTGGTATCCAATGCGGGAAGAATTGTTTTCTTCCTCCTATCAGCAGCCAGATCTGCCGCTTGGAAAAGGAATGAAACCAGTCTGTCTCTGATTCGACGAACATACCATAAATCATATAAGAAAACATAACAAAAAATATGAAAGAAATGAAAGTGCTAAGAAAGAGCTTTCATTTCTTTTTGAAAGTGATATAATGGACTGGTGTTGAAGGAGGCCCGGCATGAAAGAAGCGATTTATCTCAAACGCAATATGGCGTTGATCAACTACACCAAAGCGTACTACACGACAGCGGAGGAACTGTTGTCGAGCGAAAGTTTTTCGATGTTTCTGGATTTATATTTAAATTCTTGTTCCCATACCAATCCCCAGCTGTTTGCGTGGCTGCGCCGCGGGCTTCCGATCGAAGAAGTTAAAAAAGATCTGATCCGCCTGTTAAAGGTCATGCAGGTGCTGGAGGTGGAAGAAATCGCCCATCCGTATTTTAAAGAACGTCAGAAGATGTTGGCGGTGATTGAGGATTGTTATCATTTCTGGCGGAATATGCAGCGTTATTCCGTCATTTATACGCGCAATGAGGAAGGGCTGCAGCTGGCGAACTTCATGGAGGCCGACGCGAAATTCCATCAGATGATCCTGGATTTTTACCGCACGGTCCAGCAGAAGACCCAGGGTTCGAAGAACCGCGTATACCGTCAGCTTCAGGCCGGAACCAACGCCAGCCTGCTGCTGCGTGATTACCCATGGCCGGCGCCGGAGGGGTATCGTGAGCTGGGCGACATTCCGTTTGTGCATACGATCATGATGCGCACGCCGCTGATCATCCATCCTCGCAGCAACAAGCGCCTGGGCATGTTTACCGAGGTCGATGCGAACCCGATGGCGGAGTGGGTTAAAGGCGATGAGGAGTGGATGTGCTTCCCGTTAAAGGTCGGCTCCTTGTTATGCTACACTTATTTCCACCGCGATTTTACCGCCGGAGCCGTGGCGCTGGCGAATCTGTTTGAGCTGGCTTCCGACGAGGACTGCATCGGCGCCAGACCGGATCTGCTTTTGTTGTTCGGCAATCCGGACGGTCAGAACGATACGGTTTTCTATCATGATAAGGCCAATGCGATGTGGGTCGGCAAGGTATCCTATGCCGATGTGATCGAATACTTCGGTTATTTAAAAAAGATGATCCTGACGCTGCACAATCTGGCGATGATTGAAAAAGGCTGGCTGCCGCTGCATGGCGCGATGATCAATCTGACGCTGCAGGACGGTACGAAAAAAGGCGTCATCATGATCGGCGACTCCGGCGCGGGCAAGTCGGAAACGATCGAAGCGCTGACCAACTTAAGCGAGGATGTGATCGTCAGCCGGGAGATCATCTTCGACGACATGGGCTCGCTGCATCTAAACGAGCACGGTCAGATCCGCGCTCAGGGCACGGAAATCGGCGCGTTTGTCCGGCTGGATGATCTGGATAAGGGCAGTGCTTACCGCGATATGGACCGTTCGATCTTCTTTAATCCGGAAAGCGCCAATGCGCGCGTCGTCATCCCCGCTTCGCCGTATGATACGATCATCACCGACCAGAAGGTTGATCTGTTCCTCTACGCCAACAATTATACCAACCGGCGCGGTCTGCGGGCTTTCGATAGTAAGGAAGAAGCGGTTCAGACCTTTATTGAGGGCAAACGGTTCGCTTTGGGCACGACGCAGGAAAAAGGATTGTCCACCACCTTCTTCGCCAATCCATTCGGGCCGATGCAGAAACAGCCGGAATGTCTGAAAATTATTGATCAGATGTTTGCGGCGCTGCTGAAACAACATATTTTCCTGGGTGAAATTTACACCGGCCTGGGCTTGCCGGAAAAGGGCGGCAATGCGCTGGAAATCGCGGCGAAGGAACTGTTGGCCAAAATCAGTGAAAAAGAATAAAACTGCCTGTCAGACTGCGCGAACGAAGGGGATTGTAAAAAGTCCGCAGGCTCATTAAAAAATAACGTAGAAAAAACGCCGGGTTTCGCCGGCGTTTTATTATAATAAATAAGGAAGGTTAGACTTAAAGCACGGCGGCGAACAGGTCGTTGAGACCTTCGCTCATCGTCGGATGAGTGTAAATGCCATCGCGCAGAACGGGATACGGAAGTTTGGCGTCCATCGCCAGCTTGATCAGATTGATCATTTCATGCGATTCCTCACAGAAGAAGTGCGCGCCGAGTATCTGATCGGTTTTCGCGTCGATAATTACTTTTAACAGGCCGTCGGTCTTGCGTAATACCTGCGCCTTCGGGATGGCAGCGGCCGGAATTCTGGCAATTTTAAGATCATAGCCGGCGCTTCGGGCTTCTTCTTCACTCAAACCGACACGGGAGAACGGCGGATCCATAAAGACGCTGTAAGGCACCGCACCGCGATTGGCGGTGGTGCGCGGTCCCGAATTCAGAGCGTCGCGGACGATCCGTGAATCATCCAGCGAGATATAGGTGAATTGCAGACCCCCGGTGACGTCGCCCATCGCCCAGATATGATCGACCGAGGTCTTCAGCTGTTCGTTGACGGCGATTGCGCCGCGGGAAGTCAGGGCGATCCCCGCCGCTTCCGGATGCAGATTGTCCAGCTGCGGACGCCGGCCTGTCGCGACTAACAGTGCGTCGCAGCGCAGTTCTGAATCCATTTCGTCCTGCTTTAAAATCAGGACGGTTTCCGCAGCTTCATCCCGCACTTCCTTTAACGCCGTATTGCGCATTAGCCGCACGCCCCGGCGGGCCAGGCTCGTTTCCACCGCATCCGCGATCTCAAGATCCTCACGCGGCAGAAACCGCTGATTTGGCTGCAGGATGGTGACCTGAGATCCAAAATTTGCGAACATCGAAGCGAATTCCAGTCCGATGTAGCCGCCGCCCAAAATGACCAGCCGCCGCGGCAGCGTTTCCAATTCCATGATGCTTTCGCTGAGATAAACCCGCGGACTCTGCTTCAATCCGGGAATGTCCGGGACAAACGGCTTCGCTCCGGTATTGATGAAAATGCGGTGAGCTTCAAGAATTTCCGGGCCTTCTTTTGTCAAAACCTGGACGTGATGATCATCGAGAAAGGACGCTTCTCCATCCATCACTTCGACGCCGGAGGAAACAAGCTTGTCATAATTTTTCTTCCGCAGCATTGCGGTCAGGCGGCGTTTTTCCTCGATTGCCTGCTGGAAATGAAGCTGCCGGGCAGCGTCATCCCCACCTTGAATCGCAGACTGGCGGGCGCTGTTTTCTAAGGATTTGGTTGGCAGGCAGGCGACGTTGATGCATGTGCCGCCATACATTAACGGTGATTTTTCAACCAGCGCTGTGCGCTGGCCGGCTTTCGCCAGGCTGGCAGCCAGCGTTTTTCCCCCTTTGCCGAAGCCGATGATCAGATTATCGTATGTTTTCATGAATGGGTTCCTCCTTTTTATTCATGATGATCTGTTCCGGCTGCGTGACAAAGAGATCCTGAAGCAGATCCCACAGCGTCAGCCGATCCAGACTTTCCAGACATTGTTCGTTTAACTGGCGGTAGATTTTATCCATTTCCCGCGCCATGCCGGAGGCGACCAGACAGCTCATTTCGGGATCGCCGCTTTGCCACCGGCTTTCCACCAACGCGGCGTGCAGCGCGTCGGCAATCTGGCGCAGCGTAATTTCCTGAGGCTTGCGGCACAGACGGTAGCCGCCCTCGCTGCCTTCTTGGGAGATCGCGATCCCGGCCCGGCACAAGGCAGCCATGATCTTGCGGACCCGCACTGGATGGGTGCAGATGTTGACAGCCAGTTCCTCGCTGGACTGCGGGGCGTTTTTATGCGCCAGATACACCGCGGCGTGAATCGCGACGGTCAGCTCGCTGGTCATTTCTGCCCCTTGCGAACCGTTTCGTAAGGCCATTGAAGCAGCCCGCCGAAATCATAGACATGGTTGTAGCCGAGCTGGACCAGTTTGTTTGCGGCCTGCGCGCTGCGATGACCTGACCGGCAATACACCAGCAGCACGGCGTCCTCATCGCTCAAAGTGGCCAGCGCGGTGTGTGCGATCGTTTCGTTGGGCAGATTGATCGCTCCGGGAATATGCCCCTGGGCAAACTCCTGCGGCTGGCGTACGTCGAGGATCGTAACCGGTTCGCTCTCCATTTTCTGTTTCGCCTGCGCGGGCGTCAGCCGGATGGGTTGTTTCTTCATCGTTTTGTTGAAGAAGCGGGAAAAGAATGGCAACATGAGTTCCTCCGAAAGAACGAAATGTTCTTTTGATACTGTAATCATAATGGTTACAGTTCGTTCTGTCAACATGAACACTCTCTGAAAAGCAGAAAAACACGTAAATTCATGATAAGATAGAAAAAATCAACTTTTCTTGAGAAAACAGTTGACTCTCCCGTTAAGGGAGGATCTATGCTTTGTTTGCGGAGGAGGAAACAAGATGCTGAAAATAGGAGATTTTTCAAAAATGGGAAAGACGACGGTCAAAACACTGCGGTATTATGATTCGATCGGTCTGCTGCGGCCGAAGCAGATCGACGAGGAGACTGGATACCGCTGGTATTCGACGGAACAGCTGATCGCATTGGCTCAGATTCAGCAATGGCGGCAGCTGGGACTTGGCGTGGCGCTGATCCGCAGGATTCTGCATGGCGAAGTGAGTGAAAACGACGCTCTGAGCCAGCGCCGCCATCAGATCGCCGCCGATCTTGATTCGCTGCAGCATCAGTTTCGCCGCATTGAACGCGTCTTAACGACAGGCGCAAAGGAGAGCGTTATGAAAATCAATGTTATCGTCAAAGAATTGCCGGAATGCATCGTGATGGCCCGCAAGGTGGCCCTGCCCGCGTATCGTGATCTGCTTGGCGAGATCCCGGCGACGGGAGCGAAGGTTGCCTCACGGTATCCGGATCTGAAATGCACACAGCCGGAATATTGCTTCGTAAAAGAACTGGATGGCGAATACCGGGAAAAGGACATCCACGCCGAGATCTGTCAGGCGGTTGAAGTGATGAAGCCGGATTTCGACGACGTCCAGTTCCGCAAAGAACCGGCGGTGGAAGCGGCCTGCGCGTTGTTTAAAGGCGGCTATGAAGGCTTCAGCGAGGTTTATGCCGCTTTGATGCAGTGGGTGGAGGACAATCACGCCGAAATCATCGGTGAACCACGCGAGAGCTATATCGACGGTATCTGGAATCAGGACTCGGAAGAAGACTGGCTGACAGAAGTTCAGATCCCGATCCGCCGGGGCTGAAAGAGTCTGTTCAATGCTGTTTGCTGAACCCTGCTGAAAGGGACAGGAAAGAGTTCGATCAAGGTTTGAAATGCGAGAAACATCAGGAAGGAAAAGCAAACTTTCTGATGTTTTTTTTGCTGATCAAAAGGGTTCTCGCTGATCTTTTCATCAAGCCGTGAAAGCTGGGAGAGTTTGGGTTCTTATTTGAATACCGACAAAGATAAAACAGGCAGGATGAAGGGAGAGATCACATTTCATCCTGTCTGCTTCGTGTTGGGAAATTCCAGGTTTGCCCTGAACGGAGTAAGCACCCGGAGTTGTTTCAACGTCTTTTTTCTTCGCTAAGAACATACAGTGATAACGAAGGTGAGAAGCGTGAAAACAAAAACAAAATGTCGGTTGGGGATTTGTCTTTTCATTTTAATAGCGGCCTGTGTTCTGATCGGCCAGTCGTGGCAGCGGGAAAGTCAGCGGCGGCGTCTGCCGGAAGCGATGCGTCAGACGATTGAGGAAAATCATCGTATCGGAAAGATGAAACAGAAGATCAAGGTGACTGACCAGCGGGCGATCGCGGTGTACTATCCGCATTTAAACAGCGCGGAGATCGACGCGAATATCGAAGCGGCCGTCAACGAAGCAATCGCAAAATTTGAACAGGAAAATCAGGGTGTCGAAGGGTTGTGTACCTTATATGCCGATTATGAATCCTATGAGCTGAACGAACGGTACGGCTCAGTGCAGATCAGCTTTGAGCGGACCGGCGCCATCAACATGAAAGAAGTTCGGGCCTGGACCTTCGATCTGCAGCAGGATCGGCTGATTCGCTTCAGCGATCTGTTTTCAGCGGACGGCATGAAGCATCTGGCTTTTTTAATGCGCAGCTTCTTGACAACACTGGTGCCGGAAACGACCAATCCGGATTATGAAGTTGATGAGAACGTGCTGATTGATAACAAGGCGGAATTGTTTCTGAACGAAGACGAACTGCGCGTCGTCCTGCCGCCGCAGACATTACCTGCTCAGAGCGAGGAGCTGATCGCGGTGATTCCGCTGAATAAAGTCATCGGCTACGTCGATGAGGATACGCGCAATCTGCTGGGGCTGCAGGCCCGGGGCCGGATCATCGACCCGACCCGGCCGATGGTTGCGATGACCTATGACGATGGACCGAACCGACAGGTGACGCCGGTGATTCTGGACGCGCTGCAGGAACATGACGGCGCGGCGACTTTCTTCGTGCTGGGCAGCCGGGTCGCAAATCACAAGGATATCGTCGCGCGGATGCTTGCGGAAGGCAGCGAAGTCGGCAACCATACGTTCGGGCATGTCGATCTGACCAAGCAGAGCAGCCAGGGCATACTCGATCAATTCAGCGCGACCTGGGATGCGATCGGGGAGGCGGGATCTCTGGAGCAGCAGGAACTGTTAGTTCGTCCAACCTATGGAGCGTATAACGATATGCTGAAGAAAACCTCGCCGTATCCGCTGATCCTGTGGTCGATTGACACGCGCGACTGGGCGCATCAGAATGCCGATAAATCAGTGGATGTGGTCATGCGCGAGGTTCAGGACGGCGATATCATCCTGATGCATGATATGTATGAGCCGACGGCCCAGGCCAGCGTCCGGGTGATCGAATGGCTGAGCGAGAAAGGGTATCAGCTGGTGACCGTCAGCGAATTGTTTGAAGCCCGCGGAATCCAGCTGGAGCCCGGGAAAACCTATAATTGCGCGTATCCGCATACGGACCGTTAAGCGGCGTCAGAATAAAAATGAAACCGGAATCGAAAAAGATTCTGGTTTTTTCCACGCTGATTGATTATCATAATGAGAGAGACAACAGGAGGCGGATTTATGGAAATCAATTCCCCGATGAATGAGAAAGTAAAAAACTGGGCGAAGCTCCAGCAGAAAAAATATCGTGATCAGACAGGTCAGTTTCTGATCGAGGGCGAACATCTGATCGGTGAGGCTCTGAAAGCAGGCGTGGTTGAACTGCTGTTGGTCGAAGCTGGCCGGACAAATCCGTTTCATCAGGAAAAGGAAGCGATCATCTGCAGCGAGAGCGTCATGCGCAAGCTCAGCGCCAATGTGTCCGGCGCCTGGCTGATCGCCGTCTGTGCGCAGAAGGTCAGCCGGAAATCGAGGAATTCGCGGATTGTGGCGCTGGATGGGGTGCAGGATCCCGGCAACGTCGGAACGATCATCCGCACGGCGGTGGCGTTTGGTTTCGATCAGGTGCTGCTTTCGCCCGACTGCGCCGATGTCTACAATGAAAAATGCGTGCGCTCCACCCAGGGCGCGCTGTTTCACATCGCAATTTCGCGGATTGAACTGATCCCGGCGCTGAGGTCGCTGAAGGAAAAAGGGGTTATGGTGATCGCGACGGCGCTGCATGAAGCGCAGCCCCTGAGCGAACTGCCGATCGTTGAAAACGTGGCCCTGGTGCTGGGCAATGAAGGACAGGGAATCCGGCCGGCGACGCTGGAAATCTGCGATCAGCGGGCGTTTATCGAAATGTCCAGCTTTGAATCGCTGAACGTCGCGGTCGCGGCGGGCATCTGCCTGTATCGCTACCGGAGGCGCGGATGATCCGGCCTGGCTTATTTGCCAGGCGCCGCAGAAAACGGGTTCTGATCGCGATTCATGGCTTCGGCCGGCGCAAGCAGGAGGATTTTCACTATCTGAAAACGATGTGCGAGACGGATTCCAGACTGGAATATCGCTGTTTTGATCTGTACGACGAAGATAAAAATGACAAGGAATGGCTGATCTGGGTGGCGCGCGCCAACCAGGAGGTCACGGCCTATCTGGAAAAAGGATATGAGGTGACGCTGCTGGGGTTTTCGATGGGCGGGGTGATCGCCGCGTTTCTGGCTTCGTTTCTGGCGGTGGATAAACTCGTGCTGGTCGCGCCGGCATTTGAGTATATGAATCTGGAAACAGTCAGCCGGCTGATTCCCAAATATGCCGCGATTTTGAAGCACAGCGAATCGCAGTTCAAGGCGTATATGGAGGAGCGGTTGTTGGAATATGAGTATTTCCCGCAGTTTTTTGAGCTGGTGAAAAAGCTGAAGCCGGCCGTGAAAAAGGTGAGCTGTCCGACATTGATTTTGCAGGGGCTGCAGGATGAATTTGTGCCGCTGTCGTCTTCGCAATACGCCTATCATCAAATTCAAAGCGAGCGCAAACAGCTCGTCTGCTTTGAGGCCTGCGGTCATGAGCTGTTGGAAAACGAGGGCTGCCGCGAGGACGCGTTCAGTCTGATCCGGCAGTTTATCGACGATCGCTGGGGTCAGGCGTCCGCAAAACCGCATTCCCGTTCGTAATTTGGACAAAGAAAGCCGGACGTTCCGCATGAAATGCGGTATAATAGAAGAAATCAGGGAGAAAAACATGCGGAAAGAGAAGTTCAGCGCCGGCTTGGCGAAAATGGAATCCTGCCGACTGATCCGCGCGGTCAGGGCGGGATTGACGATCGCGATTCCGATTTTAATGATCGGGTCCTTTTCGTTATTGATTCGAACGTTTGCGGGTTATTTTCCTGCGCTGGCTTTTATCGAAGAGCTGGCGGAACTGCTTTATCAATGTACCTTCGGCATTCTGTCGGTGCTGCTGACAGGGTGTCTGGCTTGGGGCGCGCTGCAGACCGAGGAGAAACCGCTGGCCGGGGATTGGATCGTTCCGCCGGCGGCCGTCATGGTGTTCATCATTCTCAACGGCGGCCTCAAGCTGGAATCGGCGGGAGCGGTCGGAACGTTTACCGCGGTGTGCGCGGCATTCTTTACAAGCTTTACGTATTGCGGGCTGCGGCGGAAGCTGCCGGACGAGCATTTTTTTACCCCCGGCGCGGATTACAATTTCAATCAGGCGCTGACGGCGATTCTGCCGATGCTGGCGGTGCTGCTGGGGGCGGCGGTGTTCAACGAGGGAATCCGGCTGGTGTTCCATATTGAAAGTTTCCAGGAAGTGTTCGTGCTGTTGTCCAATACGTTGTTCCGGCACATGGGACGGGGACTGGTCAGTTCGGCGCTGTTTGTGTTTTTGTCTTCCGTGCTATGGCTTTTGGGAATCCATGGCGCCAACGTTCTGGAGAATGTTTCACGTTCCCTGTTTCAGGAGGGAATGCAGATCAACGTTGCCGCGGCGGCGGCCGGACTGGCGCCGACGGAGATCTTTACCAAGACATTTCTGGATAATTTTGTATTCATCGGCGGCTGCGGGACATTGATCTGTCTGCTGATCGCGCTGATGTTGTTCAGCCGTCAGCGCGTCAGCCGGACGCTGGCAAAAACGGCGGTCATTCCGATGTTGTTCAATATCAATGAGCTGATGATTTTCGGCCTGCCGGTTGTGTTTAATCCGGTGTTTGTAATTCCGTTTTTACTGACGCCCTTAGTCTGTCTGTTCACCTCGTCGCTGGCGATGGGAATGGGATGGGTTCCGGTGTGCGTGCAGGGCGTGGAATGGACGACGCCAGCGTTGATCAGCGGCTATCTGGCAACCCGATCGTGGACAGGAGCGCTGCTTCAGATTGTGAACATTGCGCTGGGCGTAGGAATTTACGCGCCGTTTGTGCTGCTTTACGATAAGATGCTGATCCGCCAGTCGCAGCGGCAGATGAGCGAGCTGATCGAAACGCTGGACGCCCAAATGGAGCAGGGCAAACCGGCGAATCTGATCGGGATGCATGGCGCCGTTGGCAATTTCGCAAAGCTGCTGGCGGCGGAGATTAACAACGATTTGCAGCAGAACCATATTGAAATGGGCTATCAGCCGCAGTTTGACGCGGAAAACCACTGCTTCGGCGTGGAAGCGCTGCTGCGGTACACTCATCCCCGCTATGGCAAGGTTCCCCCGCCGCTGATCATTGATCTGGCAAAGGAAACCGATCAGCTGCAGGCGCTGGAGATGGCGGTGTTCACGCAGGTGCTGCAGGCGGATTTCAGCGGGATCGACGCGGTGATTTCGATGAACGTCACTGTCGATACCTTGAAATCGGAGGTATTCGCGGATTTTCTCCGGCAACATCCGGTGCCGAAAGGCCGGTATTGCATTGAGGTGACGGAGCAGAACACGCTGCTTCTGGATGAGGCGATGCGCCAGCGGCTGAAGGAGTTTAAAGATCTGGGCTATTCGCTGGCAGTCGATGATTTCTCAATGGGCAGTACGTCGCTGAAGTATTTGCAGAGCAGTCAGTTTGAGCTTGTCAAGCTGGATGGCAGTCTGGTGAAAAATGCCCGGGTGAACGCGAGCGGACGACAGATCATCCAGTCGATTCTGTATCTGGCCCAGTCGATGAACTTCACGGTCATCGCGGAATATGTCGAAACTGCAGAACTGCGCGACTTGCTGAAAGAATTGGGCTGTACGCATTATCAGGGGTATTTATACAGTCCGGCGGTGCCGCTGAAACAGCTGCGGACGGTAATCCGGGAGATCGAAGCGCAGCGGTAAACTGAAAAACGCAAAGTTTGGGACAAGGCATGATTCTATCAAGCCTTGTCTTTTTTTTGTTCAGCAGGACGAAATTTGGTGACAGGAACGCAAAATTGCCTCAAATTTCAAGCGGAACATGGAATAATTGCGAATAAACTTGTTATATCATGTATTCATAATTGACATTTTTATATGACATGTTAGTATAAAGGTATAACAAGATGCGCAGCTTGCTTGACGAAAGAAGAGGTGATCCGTTTGAAAATGCTCGACGCTCATTCTCATCTGGGGACAACCAGCTCTGGCGATCCTCATGACGTTCATCAGCTCGTAAAGGACATGCTCAGCCATGGCATCACGCAAACCGGTATCAGCAGTCTGTCCGGTACCGATAATCGCCGCCAGAACGACCTTGTCTATGAAGCCATGCAGTTGTATCCAGAACAGATTCGGGGTTATGCGTTCATCAATCCCAAGGCGCCCGATGTCCATCAGGAAATTGATCTGGATCTGGGGCAGCGGCACATGATCGGCGTGAAATTTCATCCCTGGAAACATGGGTATTATTCTGATAATACGCCGCAGCTGCAGGAGGTCCTCGCGCATATTTTTGAATATCCGGTTCAGGTCCAGGTTCATGTCGGAACCAGTCCGCTGTGCACCCCGTTTGCCTGGATCCGCTACGCGAAGATGTTTCCTGATCATCCGTTTGTTTTCACACACATGGGAAGCCGGGAGTTTGGTTATACCGTCGTTGAGGCGGTGCGCGATGTTCCCAATATTTACCTTGAAACATCCGTGCAATACCAGCGCGACGTGCTGCTTAAAGCTGCCCGCGAAATTGGATCCCGGCGGATCTTGTTCGGCGTTGACTGGCCATATAAGCCGATCGAAACCGAAGTCCGCAAAATCCAGCTGCTGGGTTTTTCGCAAACTGAACTGGAAGACGTTTATTACCGCAACATTGAAGAATTATGGCAGAAAGCGGAGGGATAAAGATGGAGATTACCGTGATTCGGATTGACGATCGGTTAATTCATGGACAAATCATTACAAAATGGATTGCGGAAGCGAGGGCGGAACAAATTCTGGTTGTAGACGAGAAGAGCGCCGCGGATCCGATGCTCCGGATGATTCTGGCGCTGGCGGTCCCGTCGGGGATTCATTTGGAAGTCCTGTCGCAGGAGGATGCCCTGAAGCTGATCAATGAGGACACCTCCGCCCGGCGGACGCTGATGATTGTCCGCACGCCGCAGGCGATGCTGGACATGGTCCGGGCAGGATTGGATGTGAAATCCCGGGAGATCATCTTGGGAAATATGAGCTTTGACGAGAAAAAAGCCGGAATCCGGCATGTTCTTGACTATCTGTATGTCAACGATCAGGATGTCGAAACGCTCAAAGCGCTGGCGGCATCCTGCGCTAAAATGACCATTAAAGCCGTTCCAGAGGAACGGGGAAAAGAACTTAAGATTCTGCAACAAAAATAAACAAACCGGAAAGGAGAACTTATGTTACTGAAAGCATTTTTAGTTTCGCTCGTCGTCTGGCTGGGATTTTTGGATAAAGCCTTTCTGTCGACTTTCATTTACCGGCCAATTTGTCTGGGGCCGATCGTCGGTCTGATTTTCAATAATCTGCCGATGGGATTGGAGGTCGGCGTCACGATTGAACTGATGTTTCTGGCTGTCGTCTATGTCGGGACCGCAGTTCCGCCGGATGAGGTGATCAGTGCGGGAATCGCTACGGCTCTGGCCTGTCTGTCCGGCAGCGCCGCGCTGGGAATTACGACGGCGATCCCGATTTCATTGTTAGGTCTGATCGGCCGTCAATTCCGGAACGCAACACTGCAGGAATTCACGACCCGTCAGGTAGAAAAAGCCGCAAAGAAAGCGGATGTCCGGGGGATTAAGATCTGGACGTCGCTGATGCCGGCGATCGTCAATTATATCTTATTCGGACTGCCGACGTTCATCGCCGTTTACTTCGGAGCGGAAGTCGTTCAGAATTTCCTGAACGTCATCCCGGCCTGGCTGACCAGCGGCGTGCGCGCCGGCGGCGGCATGTTGGGCGCCGTGGGCGTTGCGTTGTTGTTGGGGACGATTAAAAACAAGAGTTCCTGGCCTTATTTTGTCCTAGGCTTTATCATCGCGGCGTATCTGGGAATCAATATGATCGGAATGGCGGCGATTGCGCTAGTCTGCGTCGCCCTGAATTACTATGTGGAAAAAGAAGACGCGCCGCAGACCGTTTTGTCCTCCTCAGCGCAGGAAGGAGCGCCGAATCATCTGAGCAAAAAGACGCTGTGGAAAACCTACATGTATTCTCTGGCGATTGAAAGCGGCTGTTCCAATACAAAACAGGAAGCGCCGGGGATTGTCCAGGGCCTGATTCCTGTTATTGAAGAGGTCTATACTGATCCGAAGGACAAGGCGGAAGCCTATCAGCGGCATACGCAGCTGTTTCTGACGGAGGGCCGGATGGCGTCTTTCTGCATCGGGATTTCCGCCGCGATGGAAGAGCGGAATGCCCGCAGCCATGATATCGATCCGGAATCGATCAATCAGATTAAAGTGGCGCTGATGGGGCCGTTAGCCGGCATTGGCGATTCCCTCATCCATGGCACATTGCGGCCGATCATGGCCGGATTGGGCTGTTCAATGATCATGGCCAGTCATTACACCAGCGCCGCGGGAGCGGTTGTGTTTGTCCTGGTGATGACGCTTGTTCAGCTGTTAGTTCGCTATTTCGGTATTTTCAAAGGCTATCTGGGCGGTTTGAATTTAGTCGCGCGGCTGCAGATGGGCGGCATCCTGGATAAAATTACAAAATATGCCGGAATCGCCGCGTCGTTAATTTGCGGCGGTTTTATCTCCTCGCTGGTTTCGATCAATCTGGCGATTCAGTTTGCGGCGGGCGACGACGTGATCCAGCTTCAGGAAGTGCTCGACGGGTTAATGCCGAACTTGCTTCCGCTGCTTCTGACGCTGCTGATGGTCTGGTTAATGGGACGGAAGAAAGTGAACATGATCGTTTTGATGATCGCGGTCTTCCTGCTGGGAATTGCCGGGGTGGCTCTTGGCATTCTGGCTTAAGGAGGGGCGATTATGATTTTTGATTTTCATGCCCATTTGCGCAGAAATGCGCAGTCCCATCAATACGAGATTGAAGAACAACTGGAGGATATGCGGGCGAATCATATCGCTTACCGTGTTCTTTCCACTTTCGAAGGGGCGTCCATGGCGTCGGCCAACGATGCGGTGATCGCCCTGCATCGGCAATATCCGCAGATCATTCCCTGTGCCGTCATCAATCCGAAACAGGACGAAGCCGTTGCGGAAACCCGCCGGGTTTTGAGCGATCATCAGGTGAGGCTGATCGAAATGGATTCTCTGGAGTGCGGGTTCCTGCCGGAAAAGCTGGAATCCACGATCAATGCGATCCTGGTCGTTTGCGCGCAGCATCAGGCGGTGGTCAAAATTTTTACCGGTTCCACACACCGCGGAGCGCCCGATCAGTGGCTGAAGTATTTCCGGCGCTTTCCGCAGCTGACATTTGTTCTGCTGCACATGGGGGCAGGCGATTTCCAATACGGAACGGTTGATCTGTGCCAAGAAGTTCCCAATCTGATGCTGGAGACTTCGGTCGCCTGCGAAGCCCCGGCCCTGCAGAAAGCCTTGCGCGTGCTGGCGCCTGAGCGATTTCTGTTCGGCAGCGACTTCCCGGAGTATTTTACAGAACTGGAGGTCATGAAATTGAATTATTATGGATTAACGAAGACGCAGCTGCAAAACATCTATGCGGAAAATGCCCGCCGGCTGCTTCCGGATTTGTTTGAGAATGCGAAAGCGGTGAATGTATGCGGCTGATGGAAAAGGAAGCGCTGCGGAACGCGCTGCCGGAAGCAGCCCGGCCGTTGTTTGACGATATCGTAGTCCCGCGGGTGCTGGGCGCTTCGGCGCATATCGACCGGATCAGTCAGATCGTCGGGGAGATCGGCCGGCAGGATTCCTCGCCGGCCGGCCTGATCCTGATCAACCAGCTGCTTGATTATTGCTGCGCGACCCGGGGCCAGTCCAGCTATGCGATCATCAACGCCGTCAGCGAGCTGAGCGCCCGGATCCAGACTCAGCTTCAGGCGGACTTTGAGGTCGGCCGCGCAGTGCAGGCGGCTGTGGAACAATTTCAGTCCGCCGGCCGCGCGCATCGTCAGGCAATTATTGCCACGGCTTCCGCATTATTGAAAAACTGCCGGAAAATTCTGCTTTATGATTATTCCAGCACGGTGGATGCGGTGGTTCAGCAGCTGGCTTCCGATACGGAGATTGTCATCGCGGAGAGCCGGACGATCAGCGGCGGTCTTCCGTTTGTCAAAACCTGTGTTCAGACGCATCAGTCTGTTTCATTCATTCCGGATGCGGCGCTTTGCCAGGGGCTGAAGGGGTGCGACGCCGTGTTGATCGGCGCGGAAACCTTTTATCCAGACGGAACGGCCTTGAATACGGCGGGTTCGGAGATGGCTGCGCTGCTGGCGCATTGGCAGCATGTTCCATATTATGTGCTGACAACGGCTCAAAAGGCGGATATGAGGGCGCTGCAGGGCGGCGGCAAGGTGATCGAACCGAAAGATTTGCGCTTCAAAATGGCCGCAGGAATGGCGGAGGCGGATGCTGAACGTCTTGATTTCCATGTTCAGGGGTGCGTTCCGATTGCGCCGGAGTTCATCACCGCCTATATCACGGAACTGGGCGTGCTGCCGCCGGCGGCCTTGTTCAGCGCTTTATGGGCCTGGAAGCCGGAATATTTCAGAAGGAGGGAAGAAACGGAATGATGTCTGAACGATCGCGCATCCTGGCGATGCTGCAGCCGGAGGCCATGCCGGGAAGTTATTTGAATCAGGGCCGGCGTTTTCCGGAGATTGCTGCCAATTTGATGGCGGAAGCCCGGCAGTTGGCGGAGATTGGCTATGATGGTTTTATTTTGCAGAATATGCATGACGGTCCGCTGCGTCAACAGGCTCAGCCCCAGACTCTGACCTTTATGACGGCGCTGGCGGTAACCCTGCGGAAGACATTTCCCGATAAGCTTCTGGGAATTCTGGTAAACTGGGACGGCGTCGCTTCATTAGCGGTCGCGGAAGCGGCGCAGGCAGATTTTATCCGGGTCGAATATTTATATACCGGTCTCAGCGTCAGCTTATGCGGTCTGGTTGAAGGGCAATGTGCCGAGATTCTGGAATTGAAAAAAAAGCTGGGCAGCACGATGCCTGTGTATGCGGATGCGCAGGAAGTCAGCGGGCATTTTCTGGGAGCGCCGGATAAGATTGAAGAAGCGGTGCGGATCGTGCAGCGGGCCTATGCCGACGGCCTGTTTCTGAGCGGAAAGGATCAGCAGGAAAGTCTGGCGTTGCTTGAAAAGCTTCGTCCGAAGCTTCCGCAGACTCCGGTTATTCTCGGCGGCCGGGCAACCGGCGATAATATTTATGAATTGATGAAAGTTTATGACGGCGTGTCGGTCGCAACCTGGATAAAAGACGGCGATATGCGCAATCCTGTCAATCTGGACAAAGCGCGGTTCTTTTATAACGAAGCCCGCCGCGGCTGGCTGGCAAGGAAAAACCATGGGTAATGTTCTCTTGTGTACCCACAGCACCCTCGCTGAAGGGTTTGAGCGTGCGGTGATGATGATCGTCCGCGCCGCGCCGTCGCTGGAAATTCTCTGCTTTGAAGATGGCTGCAGTATTGAAACGCTGATGGAACAGATGCGGAAAAAAACAGAGCGGTTTCGTCAGGTGAACGAAACTTACTGCATCGTCACTGATCTGTTCGGCGCCTCTCCCTTTAACGCCGCGATGCAGGTCTGCGCGAAAGAGACAGGTTTCGTTGTAACCGGCGTGAATCTGGCTCTGCTTCTGGAGCTGTTGACGCTGCCCGCATCCAAGATGACGCAGGAACGATTGAAAACGCTGATCGAGCAGGCGCAGGATCAAATTCGTTGTTATGATCCGGCAGCTCTGATGAAATCATCCGATTCAGTATAACGGAAATCAACCCCATCGACGGCTTGACGTGTTTAAGCCGCTGATGGGGTTTTTGTTTTGACCTCAGGTCTTTTATAAAACGAAAAAGCTCCAACAGGAATACTGGAGCTTGAAGATTCGTCGCAAGCCGGTTTCTCAAGGGCGATCACGCCGGTTTCTCCGCGCGCTGCTTTCTCAACGATCTCGCTAACGTGTGTTATTTAAATGGACGACATATTTGTAATCGAGCGCCCGATAGCTGTTTTGCGAAAACTCAATCGGTTTGTTGTCCGCAGTGTAGGTAATCCGCTCCCGATACATGATCGGTTCATCTTCGCTGATGAATAGTTCCTGTTTCAGCTGGCGCGAGGCGATGCGGGCTTCTATGATTTCATCCGCGCAGCCGATCTGAATTCCCAACGTTTCATATAACTCATAAAGCGAGGTATTTTCATCCAGATCTTCCGGTTTGATCAGGCAGCCGATCTGCGGGTGAATATACGTGTCATGAACGCCGATAATCCGGCCGTTCTTTAAACGCAGCCGTTTTAAAAAGTAAACCTCCCCGCCTAACGGAAGCTGAAGATATTCGCTGACCAGCGGATTGGCAGGCTCGGTTTTAAACTGCAGAATGATCGACGAGGGCCGGCCGCCGGATTTCTTAAGCGAAGTTGAAAAACCAACGACCTCGCCAAGGTTGCTGTAGGTTCTTAACGGCATCACTTTTGCCAGTTTTCCCCGTTTGCGGCTGATATAGCCGGCGTCTTCCAGATCTTTCAGCGATCGGCGGATAGTGATCCGGCTGACATTGAATTCTTTCTGAAAATCGAGTTCCGAAGGCAGACTTGAATTCTCAGGATATTGCCCTGTTTCTATCCGACTCAGGATAATCTCATAAATTTTCATGTATAAAGGCGCTTTTTTTTCCGACGCATTCCCATTGATTTCCGAGGTCATTCTATAAGATTCCTTCCGCATGGTAGATCAATTTTATTGGCCTCATTATACCATGGATAAAGTGGGTTTTCAATGTAACCCGGCCGTTCTGACGCTGCGGAAAGTTACGGTGTCCGCGGGTTTTATGCGGCAAATTTTAAAATAAGCTTGAACGATGAACGAAAACAAAGTCTGACGGACTGCCTTGTTTTCTCAATCCGGTATACTTTTAAGCGTAAACAGAAAAATCCCGACCCGGCGAAGCGGCGCCAGAACGGGATTCAGGAAAGGTGGAACGTCTGAACTGAGGAATATCAGTTCCAACAGAAATGATTGGTATGAAGAAGGGAAAGGCGGACTCGTTTATTTCGTGTAATAGCTGGTGTCGCCTTCATAGGAAGCCCGCAGGATGTCGATCATATCGTTGACCATCGGCACGCGCGGATTGGCTGGGGAGCACTGGTCCTCGTAAGCCAGATAAGCGATTTTTTCCTTCGCGGCGTCCCAGGCCTTTGCATCCAGACCCTGTTCCTTGAAGCTCATCTTGATGCCGCAGTCCGCGCCCAGATCCGCGCAGGCTTTGGCGTAAGCGACGACGCCTTCTTCAACCGTGTTGAACTTCAAGCCAATCAAACGGGCCAGTTCCGCGTATTTCTCATCGGCTTTGTAATAGTTGTATTTCGGCCAGACGCCCGGCTTTTCCGGCTTGGTTCCGTTATAGCGGATGACGTATGGCAGTAAGATCGCGTTGGCGCGGCCGTGCGGCACGTGGAATTCAGCGCCGATCTTGTGCGCCAGAGAATGATTCATGCCTAAGAATGCGTTGGCGAAGGCCATGCCCGCCAAGGTTGCGGCGTTATGCATCTTTTCGCGCGCTTCCGGGTCGTTCTTGCCGTTGGCAACCGCCCGCGGCAGATATTCGAAGACCATCTTGATCGCCTGCAGCGCCAGACCATCGGTGAAATCAGAGGCCAGCGTGGAAACATAAGCTTCCGTCGCATGCGTCAGCACGTCCATGCCGGTGTCGGCAGTAATCGAAGCCGGCAGACTCATCGTCAGGGCTGGGTCGACGATCGCGACGGTCGGCGTCAGGGAGTAATCGGTCAGCGGGTATTTCTTGTTTTCCTCTTTATCGGTAATGACGGCGAACGGCGTTACTTCTGAGCCGGTGCCGGAAGTCGTCGGGATGCAGACCAGCTTGGACTTTTTGCCCAGTTCCGGATAGCGGAAGGCCCGCTTGCGGATGTCCATGAACTTCTGCTTCAGATCGTCAAAGTTAACGTCCGGCTGTTCGTAGAATAACCACATGCCCTTCGCCGCGTCCATCGAGGAACCGCCGCCGATCGCGATGATCGTATCCGGCCGGAACGCCTGCATCAGGCTCAGGCCCTTCTTGACGGTCTGGATGGACGGATCCGGTTCGACGTCGCAGAACAGCTGAACCTGAACCTTGTTGCGGCGCTGTTCCAGCTGATCGGTAACGCGGGTGACATAGCCCAGATCGACCATCGAGCGGTCGGTAACGATGAAGACCCGCTCCACATCCCGCATGCTGTGGAGATATTCGATGGAATCTCTTTCAAAATAGATCTTGGACGGCACTTTAAACCACTGCATATTGTTTCTCCTTTTTCCGATCTTCTTGATATTCAGCAGATTGACGGCGCTGACGTTATCCGATACGGAGTTGTGGCCGTAAGAGCCGCAGCCCAGGGTCAGGGATGGGATAAAGGAGTTGTAGACGTTGCCGATGCCGCCGAAGGTGCTCGGTGAATTCCAGATGATCCGGCAGGCTTTGATCCGTTCGCCGAAGCGCTTGGCCAAATCCGCGTTGGCAGTGTGGATGGCGGCGCTGTGGCCGATGCCGTTGAACATGACCATCGCTTCCGCCTTATCGAACCCATCGTCGACCGATTCTGCTTTCAGCATGGCCAGCACCGGCGATAATTTCTCGCGGGTCAGCGGTTCGTTCGGTCCGACTTCCTTACATTCGACGATGATGATGCTGGTGCGCGGATTGACGGTGAAGCCGGCCCGCTCGGCGATCCAGGCGGCGGACTTGCCAACGATATCCGGATTCAGCTTGGCTGCGCCGACATTTTTGGTGAAGGCCTTGACGCCGAACATGTACTGCTCGAGCATTTCTTTTTCTTTCTTATTCGCATAGTGAACATTGTAATTTTTGAACTGATCCTTGACGTCGTCGTAGATTTCCTTGTCGACGATGACGGCTTGTTCCGATGCGCAGATCATGCCGTTGTCGAACGCCTTGGACAGCGCGATGTCGTTGACGGCCTGCTTGATATCGGCGGTCGTTTCAATGTAAGCCGGAACGTTGCCCGCGCCGACGCCCAGGGCCGGCTTGCCGCAGCTGTACGCCGCCTTGACCATCGCGTTGCCGCCGGTAGCCAGGATCGTTGCGACGCCCGGATGATTCATCAGCGCTGAGGTTGCTTCCATGCTCGGATGTTCGATCCACTGAATGCAGTTTTTCGGCGCGCCCGCTTTGACCGCCGCTTCATAGACGACCTTGGCGGCCGCAACGGAGCACTGCTGGGCATTCGGATGGAAACCGAAGATGATCGGGTTTCTCGTCTTCAGACAGATCAAACTCTTGAAAATCGCGGTGGACGTCGGATTGGTGACCGGGGTGACGCCGGCGACGACGCCGACTGGTTCGGCGACATAGGTTAATCCCTGAACCTCGTCTTCCTTGATGACGCCGACCGATTTCAGATGCCGCATATGATTGACAACATATTCGCAGGCGAACAGATTCTTGGTGGCCTTGTCTTCAAAGACGCCGCGCTTGGTTTCCTCAATCGCCAGTTTGGCTAATTCGCCGTGTTTATCCAGGGCTGCGACCGAACATTTGGCGACGATGTAGTCGACCTGATCCTGATCCAGCTTTAAAAAGTCATCCAGGGCTTTCAAGCCGTTTTCAACTAATTGATTGACTTCCGCCTGAGCCGGGCTAAGTGTTTCTTCCATCAGAATATCCTCCTTGTTGTGAATTGTTTCACTTGTCTTTACGGGTGTGATTATAGCATGCCGAAATGGACGATGCAATAGGCTTATGACAACTTTTTCACAAGTAAACGGTTACATTGAAAAAAAGTTTTTCCGGTACCGCTTACATCAAAATTCTTCAGAAATCGACAGAATTCCGACGGCCTGCCCAGCTGAAAAAGCCGCCGCCGCATATCGTAGCAGTGGAGGTGACAGCGATGCAATATGGTACTTTAATCGTAGAAGTAACCGTCGCTCAGCAAGCACTGCCGATCGAAGGCGCGGCGATCTTGGTGACTAACGAAGATCAGACCATCAACCTGCGGTTAAGCAGCGGAGCGAACGGGAAGAGTCCGGTAATTCGAATCGAAGCGCCCGACCGCGAGTTGAGCTTGAATCCCGACAACCAGACAACCCCGTACGCGCAGGTGCATGTAACGGTGTCCAAGGCCGGATTTGCGGACCGGACATTCCGCAACGTTCAGATTTTTGCGCAGGAGGAAGCGCTGCTGCAGGTGGACCTGCTCAATGCCGACGAGGAACTGGCGCCGCAGTTTGAGGAATTCATCGAGATTCCCGAACATGCCCTGACCCGTTCCATGGCCCGTTCCTGCGGCTGCTCGCGCGGGGGCTGCTGCGGCTTTAACGAGAGTGTTGCCGCGGGCGACGCCGAGGAATCAATCGCGCCGTACATTCTGGATTATCCAATTATCCCGAAATATGTAACCGTGCATCTGGGCCGGCCGACATCCAACGCCCAGAATGTGACGGTAACCTTCAAGGACTACATTAAGAATGTAGCGTCCAGCGAAATTTATCCGACCTGGCCGGAACAGAGTCTGCGCGCGAATATCTACTGTCAGATTTCACTGTGCTTGAACCGTGTGTATACCGAATGGTACCGCAGCCGCGGTTATTCGTTCGATATCACCAACAGCACGGCATTCGATCAGTATTTCGTGTATGGCCGGGATATTTTTACCAGCATCAGCAAGATCGTCGACGATATTTTCAACGAATATATCCGCAAGGTAAACACGGTCAATCCGTATTATGCGGAATATTGCGACGGCCGGCAGGTATGGTGCAAAGGCTTAAAGCAATGGGGCACCGTCGATCAGGCGAACAAGGGGCTCAACGCTTTCGAAATCCTGCAATATTATTATGGCGACGATATTGAATTGATTGACACAAGCCGGATCGAAGGGGTTACCGGATCGTTCCCGGGCTTGAATCTGCAGCGCGGCGTGCGCAGCGACAGCGTGGCGATCATCCAGAATCAGCTGAATCGGATTGCCGTGAACTATCCGAACATTCCGCCGACCTATCCGATCGACGGCATTTTCGGGGAAGGCACGGAAAATGCGGTCAGGGCGTTTCAGCGTCAGTTCTCGCTGACGGCGGACGGCATTGTCGGCAAAGCGACGTGGTATAAAATTTCCTATATCTATGTGGCGGTGAAAAAGCTGGCCGAATTGAGTTCTGAAGGTGTTGAGGACCGGCTGCCGGGCGTCTATCCGGGAAGAGCGCTGCGTCAGGGCGACCGCAATGTCTATGTGCAGGAAATTCAGTTTTACCTGCAGAAGATCGCGCTGTTTACCTCGCGCGTGCCGACGGTGAAGATCGACAGCAGCTTCGGCGCTTCGACCCGCAACGCTGTCGTGGCATTTCAGCGGCTGGCAGGCTTAACGCCGGACGGCATCGTGGGCCGACAGACCTGGGATACCCTGGTGCGGGCGTATCGGGAAACGCAGTCGATCGTCCCGCCGCTCTCACAGAAGATTCCGGCCTATCCGGGAACGTCGCTGCGCTTAGGCAGCCGCGGCGAGAATGTCAGCATCATGCAGATGGCGTTGAATGTAATCAATCAGGGCTGGGGCAATTCCAATCAGCTGGTCGTCGACGGGATCTTTGGTGCGGCGACGGAAGCGGCGGTGCGGGCGTTCCAGACCCGCGTGGGCTTAACGGCTGACGGGATCATCGGACGAAATACCTGGGGTGCGATTTCCGAACAGTACAGCATTGCGACCAACAACGCGGTGGCTTTGTCGGAACAGAATTTCGAGTTGTATCGGTTCTTATATGAGAACTATACAAGCTTGATGTATTCCGTGGATAACGATCAGTCGAATTTATAACGAGAATCTTCACGTAACGAGAATCTTCACGGTAGGAATTGAATTAAGCCATGAAAAAGGTTCGCCTGTAAGCGCGGACCTTTTTCTGTTTGGATTGCATGAGGAACAATCGCATTCGCCGTGCGTCAGACTGCGGCGGAGGATGCTGCAGGAGGCTTAAGTGCGGGCGTCTTGTAAAAATAAAAAGATGCCGCAAGTCGGGCATCCAGAATAAAGCTTCATGAATTTCCAAGTCAATAACGAACGGTAAACCGTTTTTCTTTTAATTGAGTAGGGATCGGCTTGCAACTGAGGTTTTCGACCTGAATAAACCGGTCGCCCCTGCGGATCCGGCTCAGCAGTTGATGCAAAGCTGCGGTTTCGCCCTGCAGCTCCATTTCCACCATCCCGTTTTCCATGTTGCGGATCCAGCCTGTAATTTGCAGCGAATTGGCCAGCGACTGGACAAACCATCGAAAGCCCACGCCCTGGACCTGTCCCTGAACTACGGCATATATTCTTTCCATGATGTCTCCGCCCTTTCTGCTTTTATGAATATGGTTCACC
>NZ_CFQZWI010000003.1:0-82539 GCF_986127675.1 Holdemania sp.
GTGCTCTTCCGATCTTCGCTTTTTCCACTTTTATGGAGATGTCCGCATCATTCCGGGGACGTTGACGCTTTTTATTCTTATAGGAATGTCGATTCTGGGAGCGGTCTTATTTATCCTCAGCGATTCCATACACGCTTTGGCAGGATTCGCTGCGGGATTGGTATTGGAGCTCGTTTTATTAACGGTGGCAGTCTACGATGATGGACTTTTAGGTGCTCTTCTGATCTGTACCTTACCAGCACTTCCTTATTTGATAATTTTAAAGATCATTAAAGTGATTACCGGTCTTATCATCCCCATTTCAGCGGTCACAGGAATTCTATTTTTACTTCAGTTTGTTTTGATTGGGCTGAGTTTCAAATATATTAAAAAGCTCCATTGGGGATGTATCGCATCCCGGCTGGTGGTGATCAGCGGTTATGCGCTGTTCTGTTTTTACGACAATGTCCTTGAAACCTGGATGCTCAGCTTCTTCAGCATGCTGACGCTGGTCAGACTGGCGGAAATTCCGTGGATTTGGGTGGACACTCCTGCAAAGCGGAGTTTGAAAGCAGAAAAGGGATCAACAGATGAATAATTCGCGATACAGAATGATCTTATACCGGGCGGGCAGCTGGCTGCTGATCTATTTGTCGCTGTCGCTGGGCTATTGGCTGAGCTGGGGACCGGAACTTCATTCCCTGCGATTCTATGGCGAGCCGTGGGTTCAGCCGGGGATTTCTTTTATCATGATTTCGGTCGGGTTGATGATCGTGGGCCTTTATTTATTCTGGATCAGCGATGCAAAATACCACATCGCAAGCTTTGCGGCTGGACTGGCAGTTCTCCTGTTTTTAATGACGCTGATGCCGCTGGATGACGGTTATTTTGCGGCGTCGCTGCTGCTGGAGATCCCCGGAATTCCACATACGCTGATTCTGAAATTTTTGAAGAGAATGCTGGGCCTTGCATTGCCGATCGGACTTGTGCAGTCCGCCGCGTTTCTTTTTCAGGCAGGATTGGCGGCGTTGTATTTAAACAAGGCAAAAAACATCCGCTGGGGATTTGTTGCGGTCAAGCTGGCAATCGTCAGCGTTTATGGGCTATTCGTTTTTTATCCTGAATTAAACGGCGAATGGATGCTTAGCTTTTTCGATCTGCTCAATCTGATCTGGCTGGCGGAGCTTCCCTGGCTGGGACTGGACTTCTCCGCAAACCCAAAGCCGTAAAAAACCAGCGCCCAACTTAATCACTGCTTTATAACGCCTTTTTCAAGCCTTTTCATGATACAATCAAAACGAGGTGATCGTCGTGAAAAACGGTTGGTTTACGATCAAGGAAGTTTCCGATTTGTTTGATAATACGCGCGGAGCCATTCGCTTTTATGAAGAGAAAGGCTTGATTCATCCGCGTCGGGACGAACATGATTTCCGCTGGTACAGCGTCGACGATATCTTTCAGCTGTTCTATTTAAGACGTTATGCGTTGATGTCGTTTTCGCTGGATGAAACATTGCATACCTTTGTCAAAGAAGCCCAACTGACGCTGCCGGAAATTCAGGCTCAGATCACGAAACGCGAACAGGAACTGGATGTGCAGATTGAACGGCTGATGCGTCAGCGGGAAGAGCTGCGAAAATACCAGCGGGTTCTCCGGGAGTGCCAATTCCCGCGCACGGTGATTGAGGAATGTCCGAATTATTATGTTCTGAGCGCGGATGCTTTCGCAAAGATGACAGCTGCCGATCTGCCGACGCTCAAAGCGCTGATCGCGGCAATGCCTCTGACCAGCGTGCATGCCGATCTGATCGAAGGACCTTCCGGCTGGCGGTCAGTCACCAGTCTGGGGATCATCGAAGCCAATGCCCGGGCGGCAGGGATTCCATTGCATCCGAAAATGCGCAAGCTGCAAGCCTCAAAAGCAGCGGTTCGCTGCGTGTGCTGCGAATGGGACGCGATGCCGGGGCAGCTGATCGAAAAAGCGCTGGCGTTTCGGGACGAGGTGATCGCCTCCGGCAAGACGGTGCATTCGTTTGTCAGCACCAGTCTGATTCTGGTCCATACCCAGGAGGGCAAGACCATCGAATATCACAAATGTTACGTTCCGTTTCAGGATTGTTAAAAATATCACTTGCCTGTACAGTACCTGTATACCCTACAATGGTTCCAGAAACGTTAGGAGGGAATCAGAGATGAACTTATCTCGCAGAGAGTTTCTGAAAAGCTCCCTGGCCGCGGCCGCGGGCATGGGCGCACTGGGGTTGCTGGGGGCTTGCAGCACCAATGAAAACACAACATCGACACCATCGCCGGAAGCCACGGGGGACACCATCGCCACTGCATTAGATGCGCCATATACCGCACTGTCCGCGGATGCGATCACAGAGAAAACCGTGGATTTTGTGATTGTCGGAGCCGGGCCGGCCGGCCTGTGCGCCGCCGTGAAAGCTGCGGAAAACGGCCTGTCCGTCGCTGTGGTAGAGAAAACCGGCGCGACCGGAGGCTGTGCAAAATTCGGCATGGGCATCCTCGCGATCGGCACTGAGCTGCAGAAAGCGCAGGGAGAAGAACTGGATCTGGACGCGATGTACAACATGTTCACGGAGTACACGCACTACCGCACCGACTGCGTGCTGATGCGCCGGTACTTCGAGGAATCGAAGGAAACGCTGGAATGGATCGAATCAATGGGCGTCGAATTTGAAGAAGCTGCGCGTTATTTTGAAAAATCCTATCCGACCTGGCACATTGTCAAATCGGAAACGGGTGTGATCGGCGGCGGTCAGGCGAAGACCATGACCGATCATCTGGAAGCTCGGGCCCGCGAACTGGGCGTGGAGTTCTACCTGGAAACCCCGGCCTGCCGTCTGGAAACGGAAAACGGCAAGGTCAGCGGCGTCTGCGCCGTCAGCACGGATGGCAAGCAAGGCTATCATTTCCTGTGCAATGCGGCCTTGATCGCCACCGGCGGCTTTGGCAACAACGAAGAATGGGTTAAGGAACAATTCGCTTTGAATCTCGATCAGGACTTCTTCGGCATGCGCTTCCCGGGACATGAAGGCGACGGCATCCAGATGGCGTGGAATGCCGGCGTGAAGCAATCGGAGATGATCGAGGAAATGATCTTCGATATCTTCCAGCCAGGCTCGACCGGAGCTTATACCAACGATATCAAGCTTGTCATGCAGCAGCCGAACCTGATGGTCAATCAACAAGGCAAGCGGTTCTTCAACGAGGAACAGGTGCAGAACACGACCTATACCGGCAACTCGCTGCGCAATCAGACGGGCAACACCGGCTTCATGATTCTTGACGAGGCGATCAAACAGAGCTATGTCGAAGCGAATCGCGTCGATTTTACCAGCCGTGTATGGAATACCGATGACTTCACGCAGTTTGACGCGAACTTCAAGACGATGGAAGAATCCGGTTACACGGCGATCGTCAAAGCTGATACGTTGGAAGAACTGGCGAACAAGATGGGCATTGATCCGCAGGGCTTAGCGGCAACGGTTGCGGAATACAACCAGCTGTGCGCCGACGGTTACGATCCGTTAGGCAAGGGTGCGGCGTATCTCAAGCCGATCACGACCGCTCCGTTCTATGCGGCGCAGTATTATCCATCCAGCTATGGCACGCTGGGCGGCATCAAGGTCAATTCCAATCTGGAAGTGCTCGATCAGAACGATCAGGTCATCACTGGTCTGTATTCGGCGGGCACCGATTCCTGTACGGTTTACGGCGACAGCTACATGTTCCTGCTTCCAGGCAACACGATGGGCTATTCCGTCAACACTGGCAAGTTTGTCGGCGAAGCGGTCAGCGAACTGCTGAAAAAATAAGTGTTATCCCAATGATCAAACGAACTGGAGTCCATGTGATTCCAGTTTTTATTTTATCTTTCCGTGAATTTTGTTTGTCTAAATGCTCCCTCTCTTGCTTTCCTTGCGTTTCCCATCCCAATCAGATCAAACAGGCTGATGTTGATCTGATCGGATATCCCATGTCCCTCAGGCTGGGCAAGCTGCGATCTTTTTGCGGCCGAAACGAAAACCCGGGGGACATCAGTGCCCACAGCCAGCTGCGTATAAGCGGAAATCGCTGAAAAAAAGTTGGATTCCGTGAGAAATCCAACCGGTAAAATCGGGAGCGGAGAGGGTTGTGATCAAGCCGGCATCCTGTTTTGAAGCTTACGGATGCGATTAATCCAGCTTGTCGATCTGACGTATAGCGGCACAGAGAACATCGGCTCCTTTGGCCAGATTTCCATAGTCTGTCCATTCTTTCGGGCAGTGGGTCAGTCCGTTATGGCTCGGCACAAAGATCATGGCCGCAGGCCAATGTTTGGCGAAGATCATCGCGTCATGGCCTGCTCCGGAATCCATCCTGAGCGTGCTGAAATGCAGGGCTGCCGCCTGTTCTTCCAAGATCTTTGAAAATTCTGCGCAGCAAGGCGTCGGCGGAACGTCCGAATACAGCGTCAGCTCCGTTTTAACGCGGAACCGGGATTCCATCGCTTTGAGCTTCTCTTTTAACAAAGCTTCCAGTTCATTTAGAATTTCCGGTTTTCCACTGCGGAAATCAACGGAGAACACAGTGCGTCCGGGCACGGCATTGATCTCGTTTGGATGATTTTCAAATTTTCCGAAGGTGACCGTCGCCCGGTTTGGATAATGTTCTTCAACCAGCGCGGCCAGTTCGCTGATCAAGGTGCAGGCGGCGATGCCCGCATCTTTTCTTAAATTCATCGGAGTAGAAGGGTGAGAAGTCGCACCGTTCACCGCGACTGTGAACCAGCGGCAGCCATAGATCGTTTCCACGATGCCCAGATCGGTGTGCGTGCTTTCCAATCGAATTCCCTGTTCGAGATGCAGCTCCAAAAATGCCTTGATCGAATCCGCTTTTCTGCAAGTCATTTCCAGATTGCCTGAAAAGCCGCATTGCCGGATTGCTTCCCGCAGTGTAACGCCATCCTGATCCCGCAAGGTATCCAGCTGAGCTTCGCCATTTTCACCGGCGATATAGCGGCTGCCGGTCAGATTCGGGAACCGGGCGCCTTCCTCCATGATTGTCGCCAGAACCTGAAAGGAGCTTCTTAACGGTTTTCCGCTTTCCTTCAACATTCTTGCGGCTTCCAAAGCACAGACGATGCCGGCCTGACCGTCGAAATAACCGGAACAGCGGACGGTATCGAGATGGGAACCGGAGAGAATTACCGGGGCGGTTTCATCGGTTCCCTTCAATTCGCCATAGACGTTGCCGACGCCATCTTCCCAGGTCCGCAATCCGGCAGCTTCCATTTCTTTTTTCAGATAATCGACGGCCTGCCGGTAAGCCGGGGTATAGCTCAGCCGGGTCGTCCCTTCCTCACCCGGTGCGCTGAAATCACGGAGTGTTTCCAGATTGTTTTGAATACGGAATCGATCAGCCATAGATAAACCTCCTGTTTTTATGATAATGTCAAGAAAAAATTGACAATATCAACTTTTGGTTTTATTATAACGATAAGCCCAGGGAAAGTCAATGTCGTTTATCAGCCCTGGAACAAGGATAAAGATTTGAAGATGAGGTGTGTTATGAATCAGGAGAATGGCAAGACGATTCAGTCCGTTGAACGGGCGCTGAGCATCATTCAGTGCATTGATCAATCCGCCAACGGATTGACGTTGACAGAATTAAGTGAAATGTTGAATCTGAACGTCGGCACGGTGCGGGGTCTGGTGATGACGCTGCTGAATAACGGTTATCTGATCAAGAGTGAGAAGAACAACCGCTTTTTCCTCGGTTATGAATTTCTGATGAAGGCCAATCGGGTCAGCGAAGGTTATGTCCGTTATCTCAGGACCTGTGCGTTTCCATATATGGATCGCATCGCGGCAAAGCATCAGATGAATATCTGGCTTCAGATTGTTCTGCACAACCGGATCTATACGGTAGACGTCGTGGAACCAACCCAAACGTTTTATACTTACAGTCCTAAAATGGGGGCAGATATTCCGCTGCACGCTTCAGTGTCCGGCAAGCTGTACGTCGCATCGCTGGCGGAAGCGGAACGGAATCTTCTGGTTTCGGCGCTGGATCTCAGAGCGATTGTGCCGAATACAATCACGGACCGCGCGGTTTTCCGGCAGGAAATCGAGAAGATAGTCCGTCAGGGCTATGCGACGGTCAATGAGGAAACCGATATCGGCATGAGCGCTGTGGGCGTACCGATCATCACGGCGAGGCAGCATCTGGCGGGGACGCTGAGCACGGTGGCGCCGACACCGCTGTTACGGATGAAGCAGGAAGACGTTTTGCTGGAGCTGCTCGCTGCGTGTCAGGCGATCGCTGCTCATCTCTCGCAACAGGAAGTTGATTCGTTATTTTAATCCATAAGGATGAGCTTTCTTTTATAAAAGGAAAAGAAAGAAAAACCGTCAGATTCGAATGAAACATCAATTCAAAGTCTTGTGTTTAAGCCAGCCCAACAGGCGGGGCAAAGAATAAACAGGAGCAGAAAGTGGGAAAGCAAAGCCACTTAGCTTGCTTTCATGCAATATTTGCAACCGCATTATGCGCGGTAATGGAGGTAATCATGAAAAAAGAAGATTTTCTGTGGGGATCCGCAACTGCGGCCTATCAATGTGAAGGCGCGGAACGAAGGAGGAAAAGGGGAAAGCAACTGGGACGCGTTTGTCCACGATCCGGATAAAAATCCCAAAGGCATCACCGGCGACGTCGCCAATGATTTTTATCATCGCTATAAGGAAGACATCGAACTGCTGGCAAAGGGAAATCAGAACACCTTCCGTTTCTCCCTGTCCTGGAGCCGGATCATCCCGTCGTCAAATTGGCAGATCAATCCTCAAGGCGTGGCGTTTTACCGCAGCGTGCTGGAAGAATGCCGCAAGCACGGCATTGCCGCCAATGTGACACTGCTGCACTACGATATTCCGCAATGGATCGAGGCGGAAGGCGGATATCTCAACGATCAGTTCCCGGCCTATTTCGCCCGCTATGCCGGGATGGTTTTCGATCTGTTCGGCGATTCCATTCCGTATTACGTCACGATCAACGAAATAACGCACAATGCGAACTGTGCTTATCTGCAGGGAAAGTATCCGCCGAATCATCACAGCGTGCAGGAGCTTTGCCACGTCGGCTACAATCTGGTGATCGCGCATGCCCGGGCGGTTGCGGAATTCAGAAAACGGAAGCTGAACTCTAAAATCGGCATAGTGCATACGACCAATACCGTTCAGACGCTGCTGGACACCGAGGAATATCGGATTGCCCGTCATCGCGGCGACCTGTTTAAAAATCTGTGGGTGACCGATCCGGCGATTCTGGGACATTTCCCGGAAGATTTACCTGGTTTGTTAGAGGAAGCGGGCATTGATCTGAGCTTTGTTAAAGCGGAAGACCTGAAACTTCTCAGCGAGAACACGATTGACTTTCTGGGTCAGAACTGTTATACCCGGACGCTGGTTAAGCCGTATGTCAGCGGCGAAACGAACTATTACCGCGATTATGAAGGAAAAGGCGAAGTGCTGGAAAGACTGGTTGTCAAAAACTGGTTTGAAAGCGACTATGATTTCTCTCTGCCGCGGGATGAATGGGGCCGGGAAATCTATCATAAAACGGTCTATGACATGCTTAAGGGGATTCAGAAGCGGTATGGCGATATTCCGGTATTCATCACGGAAAACGGCTGCGCGCTGTACGACGAGGTCGATGAAAACGGCGAGATCCACGATGACAAGCGAATCGATTTCATGAAAAATGTTTTCCATTGGATGTTGAAGGCCCGGGAGGAAGGCTGCAATGTGATCGGCTATTATGCCTGGAGCAACGTCGATGTGTACAGCTGGATTAACGGTTATAAAAAGCGGTATGGTCTGGTCTATGTCGATTTTGATCACGATCTGAAGCGGATTCCAAAGAAAAGCTGGTTTTGGTACCGCGACTTTATCGCTCACAGCGACCGGGATTAACGCTGCAATTCGCCGTGTCCAGCGGCAAGCAACCGGCTATTTGCAGGGATCGGCGTGCGGATTCAGAAAGCAATGGGTTTGCGGCGCTGTCCAAGACGGATTAGACCCAGCTCATTTCCGGGCACCTTGAGAAATCAGGCGGATGCCAGAAGCCGTAAAGGATTTCGGGCAGTATCAGGCAAGCGTGGCGAAGGACTCTGAAAATGGCCGGCGCTCTGCCTGAAAATCATTTCACGTCATTCAAAACGGTCAGTACCTGAGACGGCAGGGGATTGACCGTTTTCTTTTGCACAGAAGGAAGAAACATCCCCGGTGTTGTGCGGAAACGGCGCGGCGTCTTTTCAAACAGAAGGATTTCAGGGAATGACGATTCGCCCCCATTGTTTTGTAAAAAGTGAATATTTTGGTCTTCAGACTCAGCCGGACAAAGAGGGAATGGAATCTTAAAAAGTTCTTAAATCGTCGGAAATAATTTCCAAAAGATCTTAAGAATCCCTTATTTTAAAGGGAGATTGAAGGATTTCACTAGGCAAATCCAAAAAATATGGTAAACTGTACCATGAACATTTCGGAGGTGAGAGAATGCTGAACGATACGATAGCGGCGATCTCTACCGCATTGCAGGACGGCGCGATTTCGGTGATCCGGATCAGCGGCCCGGACAGTCTGGCGATTGCCGGACGACTGTTCAGCCGCCGGGTGGACGATCAGCCGACACATACCGTCCGGTATGGCTATATCATTGATCCCATCAGTAAGGAAGCTGTCGACGAGGTGCTGCTGACGGTTTTCCGTGCACCGAAAACCTTTACACGCGAAGACGTTGTGGAAATCAGCGGGCATGGCGGACGCTACATCACCCGGCGGATTCTGGCGCTGGTACTGGCGGAGGGTGCACGGCTGGCTGAGCCGGGTGAGTTCACCCGCCGGGCCTTCTTAAACGGCCGCATTGATCTGACGCAGGCCGAAGCGGTCATGGATATGATCGACGCCGATTCTTCCCAACAGGCGCAGCTGGCGATTCAGGGCATCCGCGGCAGTATCCGCCGTCTGATCGAGCCGCTGAGCGAAGCGCTGCTCAATATCATCGCCAACATCGAGGTCAATATCGACTATCCGGAATACGAGGATGCCGAACAATTAACCTGGGAAAGCGTTCTGCCCCAGGCGCGGTCCTGGTTAATCCGGATGGATGAAATCCTGCAGCGCGCCGAGAGCGGCCGCATCATGAAAAAAGGCGTAAAGACGGTCATTCTGGGCAAGCCAAACGTCGGCAAGTCGAGTCTGCTCAACGCCCTGTTGGAGGAAGACAAGGCGATTGTGACTGAGATCGCCGGGACGACCCGCGACCTGGTTGAAGGGGAAATCCATCTGCGCAACGTCACGCTTCATCTGATCGACACCGCCGGAATTCACCAAACCGAGGATCGTGTGGAACAGATCGGGATCGAACGTTCCATGAAGGCGCTGGAGGAAGCGGAACTGATCCTGATCGTGCTGGACGCCAGCCGCCCGCAGGACGACGAGGACCGCCGCCTGCTGGATCTGACCGAGGGCCGCAACCGGATCGTCGTTGTTAATAAAAAAGATCTCGCGCCGCAGGCGGAGGATCGTTCGGGTACAATTTCTATCTGTGCCGCGCAAAATCAGATTGAACCGTTGATCGATCAGATCAACCAACGCTACGAACACCATCACGCGATGCTGGAGCTGCCGTCGCTGGCGAATGAGCGTCAGATCGCGCTGGCCCGTCAGGCCCGTCAGTCCATGGCGCAGGCCGTCAACGCGCTGCAGGAAGGCGCGGAACTGGATTTAGTGACAATCGACCTGCAGGCCGCCTATATGGCGCTCAAAGAAATCGTCGGTGAAGCCAGCCGGGAAGACCTGCTGGATGCGCTGTTCTCCAAGTTTTGTTTAGGAAAGTGAGGAATCATTCATGAAATTATTTATCAACCGTGTTATCGCTTTGATTATCGACAGTCTGTTGATCGGAATTCCGGTCGGCATTATCGAAATGGCGTTCTCCTTAATCCGCTGGATTTTAAGCTGGCTGCCGTTTCTCCATCATTTCCGATTCCTGTTTTCGACATCGTTTTTGTTCGTGATTGTCTATGCTTTGTATGAGGCGGCGATGGTTTACTTCGCCGGCGGTACCGTTGGCAAGCTGATCATGAAGCTGGAAGTCGAGAAGGAACAGGGGTCGCTGTCCTTCGGCGACTGCCTGATCCGCGGGGTGATGAAGGCGTTCTCGCTGCAGATCTGGATTCTGGGTTTGTTCTCCGCGATTCTCGCGTATTCCGATCAGCACAGCTCGCTGCATGACCGGATGGCAGGCACCTCGGTATGGGAAAAGCTTTAGGCTGGATAGATTCGCACTGTCATCTGACCTGCGCGGATCTGATCGGCGAGGCTCAGGATGTTCGCCAGCGGGCGCTGGATGCCGGCGTCGCGCGGATGATGATCGTCTGCTGCCGGCTGGAAGAAGCGGAAGCCGCCTTGAAAATGAAGGCCGAAGACGCGCGTTTTGACGTCGCGGTGGGCTTTCATCCCAGTGATTTGCGCGATTTTACGGAAGAAGACTGGCATAAACTCGAAACTCTGGTCTATAATGAGAATGTCACGGCCGTCGGTGAGATCGGCCTGGACTATTATTGGGATAAAGACAATCATCCTCAGCAGCAGGCGGCGTTTATCCGTCAGATCGAGCTGGCGAACCGGGTCAACAAACCGATTCTGGTCCACAGCCGCGACGCGATCGGCGATACGCTGGCCCTTCTGCGCGAGCATCCCGTTACTCGCCGCGGGATCATCCATTGCTTCAGCTCCAGCCGGGAAATGGCCAGGGAATTTGTCAAGCTCGGCTACATGATCGGTCTGGGCGGACCGGTCACGTTCAAAAACGCCAAGACCCCGAAAGAGGTGGCGGCGGACGTGGATCTGGCACATTTGCAGATTGAAACCGATTGTCCTTATCTGACGCCCGTTCCTTACCGGGGAAAACGGAACGAGCCGATGTATCTTCCGCTGACTGCCAAAACCATTATGGAATTGCGCGGGATGGAGGAAGAGGCGTTAAAACAGAGTCTTTGGGATAACTATCAAGCTTTATTCCACCCGCAAGACGAACTCTGAAAAAAAGAGAAGAGTCTACGATCTCTGGTGAAAGGAGGAAAATAAAATGAAAAAAGCAGTGCTTTTTGGAATTTTAGTATGCTTGGGTCTGGGCATGACCGCATTGATCATGATCCCGGAAGAAGTCAAGACACCACTGATCCTGCAGACCTTTAGTTATTCGCGAGCCGCGAGTGAAGAAACGCTTCCGTATCGGACGGCGCAGGAGACGATCACGACCTTTCTGGAAGCGCAGGATACCGTATTTGTCCATCCCGAGGAAATTCCGGAAAACGGCGTTTCCTGGATGATCTCCAAAACGGACGACGGAAGTCCGAAGGTTCAAAACGATACCTATGAAATGACCTACGACCAGGAGGGCAACTTGTTGTCGCGTGTCCTGGTACCCTATTCCACAGAAGTCATCGAAGCCCGGCCGATCGTTATGAGCTATGGCTCCGAGGTCAAAGAGGAAGCGTATTTCTATTCCAGCCGCGTGACTTCCTATGGGGCGGATTGCGTCGGGTGCGGCGGGGGAACGCCGGCCGGCATCGCGATCAGCACAACCGGGGTGCGTCAGTCTGACGGCACATGGAAAGACGGGATTACTTACGACGGCTATTATCTGATCGCCGCATCCTCAACGCTGCCGTTATGCACGTTAGTGGAAATCAGCGATCACAAGTTCAACGGTCAGGGGCTGACGCCGGGAGAACCTTTCCTGGCAGTGGTGGCCGACCGGGGCGGCGCGGTGCAGGGATCGACGATCGACCTGTTCACCGGATCAGAATATTATCCAAGCGTGCGCAACGGGAAACGCTCCAACGTCAAAGTTTCGATCGTGGACTTCGGCCGCAAACGGGCCAACGGCTGCCGCTTCAACTGAGAGCGTTGAAGGCAGGCGCGGGCGCGGCTAAATAAAATCAAACCAGGCATAAGAGAACGAGGGCATTCTGCGGGGCAGGATGTCTTTTTTATTTTTTGCAAAGCGATTTTTATTTTCCTTCTTCATTATCCTTATTTTATACTTTTGTATGAAGCAATGGGAATTTTAAGGAATTTTGTTAAAAGGAATTAAGTTGAATACAGAAGAAAGATTTGCATCAGGGGGAATACCGTTGAATTTTCAAGCCGATATTCTGGGGTGTCTATTGCAAATCAACTGTGTCTATTCTATAATAACAGTGGAGGAAGAACGATGCGCATATTTCTGAATTCCAGCTCAAATGATCCGAATTATCTGCAGATCGAAAACGCGATTCGATCGGCAATTTGTCAGGGACAGCTGCGTCCGCAGGATCAGCTGCCTTCGATCCGCCAGCTGGCGAAACAGCTGCAGGTGGCGATCATCACCGTAAAGCGGGCGTATGATGATTTGGAACAAGCGGGGATGATTGAGACACGTCAGGGCAAGGGCTGTTTCGTTTGTCCGCTGGATGTTCAACGGGTACAGGAACAGGCGGGAGCACAGCTGATCGAAGAATTCCAGGCGACACTGGATAAGGGATTGAAGCTGGGACTTACGCTGCCGCAGATCCAGACCTTGTTTGATCAGGCACAAAAAACTGTCATTCAGGAAAAGAGGGAGAAGTTATGACTGAAAACGCGATTTCCGCAGAGAATCTGCGGGTGCATTATCCGGACTTTGATCTTTTCATTGATCATTTTGACTTGCCATGCGGTTATGTCATGGGCTTGATCGGCCGCAATGGAGCGGGAAAAACGACGCTGATTGAAGCGTTGCTGGACAGTACGCCCGCACGTGCTCAGCATTGCGCGCTGCTGGGGATGCGGATGGATCAGAACGAGCGGCAGATTAAAAATCAGCTGGGCGTAGTCAGCGACCGGTTTGTATTTCCGGATTCCTACCATGCGATGAAGCTGATGCGCCGGATCGGACCGTTTTACGATCAGTTTGACGAAGTTCTGTATCATACGCTGCTCAACCGGTTCCGCTTGCCGTTAGGCAAACCGTTCGGCGAATTCTCAGCGGGGATGAAAGTGAAGCTTTCGATTATCTTCGCTTTATCGCATCATCCCAAGCTGATGATTCTGGATGAGCCGACGGCGAATCTTGATCCGGTGTCGCGGCGGGAAGTGCTGGATCTGTTATATGAGTTCATGCAGCAGGAGGATCATTCGTTATTATTTTCCACGCACAATACAGCGGATCTGGATAAAATCGCGGATTATGTGACCTGTCTGGAAAACGGCCATGTGAAGTTCTCCGCGTCCAGGGAAATTTTGATGGAGAATTGGCAGCATTTCCGCTGCGAAGGAAAAATGCCGAAGGAAATGAAGGATTTTGTGCTGAAACCGAAACCGACGGAGACCGGCTGGGAAGGCATGTGTACCCAGGCGGCGCAGCTGCGGCATCTTCCGGTAGTCTTTACCCCCGCGACACTGGAAGAAATCATGTTGGCGCAGGATCTGACGTATGAAGAATTCTGATCGGCTGCATCTGGCCTGGGGGTATTGGTTTCAATGCAACGGCGGTCTGTTGGGGATGGTCATCTTCTCCCTGATTCTGACTTCGGGGAGTGTTGCGCTTGCCCTGTTTCCGTTGTTGTTCGGCGCGATCATTTTTACCAATAAAATGCTGGACTGGCGTGATGGCGAGGAGGAAGCCAGCGGAAGGATGCTGGAGACGCTGCCGCTTTCCAACCGGGATCGCAAGATCATTCTGCTTGTTACAGTAACGATGACCTGGATCGGCTTAGTCGGCGGCTGCGGTCTGGTGATGAATATGCGCCGTCCGGGATTGACCGGTGTCTTGGCGTGGATCGCCGTTGTTTTCTGGGCGATGTATGGCTGGATTGTCCTGCGTTGGGAGAAAGAAAAACAAGCGCTCAGTACCTGGAAAACCGCGATGATTTACAATGCGCTTATTTTAATCGTTGTCATCGGTGCGCTGGAAATCAGTAATAAAGCGTTGTCTTTATCGTTAATCCTGGCTGCGGCGGTCGTGCTGGCTCTGACAATCGGATTAACCCGCATCGAATTGATGGGAAAAGAGAAGCAGGATTCCTTCGACAAGCTGGAATTTCCGGGTATTTCTGAACCACTGCGCGGGATTCTGGATTTGGCGGAAATCAGGCTGCATGGCAAAAATCAACGCCGGCGCACCCGGGATCAGGGTCTTCAACTCTTGGTGGCCTTGCTCTTCCTGATCTTTCTGAACGGAAGCTATGTCTATCTGGTGTTCTTTGTCGGCGACTTTGCGGCCAGCTGGCAGCTGACGAAAAAGTTTCAAAGCGGAGGTTATGCGTTGAACCTGATCCCGGCCTCGCGGAAAAAAAGGCTGGCAGGTCAGCTGATCGCGCAGGGCTTCGTGCTTGGAAGTCTGTGGATTATGGATCTGATCATCCTGGGAACGCAGCTGTTCATTCCCTTCGGCAGCCTGGCTCTGCCGCTGACCTGGAAGGCCGTCGGGATTTCGCTTTGCGCCACACTGGCGTTTGTCGCGTATAGTTTGACGTTTGGGTCTGAATATGACCTGGATAAGGGATCGATCTGTTATTTCTTCGGATTCTTTGCGGTCAACCTCGGTGCGGCTGGGGCATCGGCGGGAGCCCTGTTATTTTTGCATTCGGGCTGGTTCTGGACAGGCTTGTTGCTTATCAGTCTGATTCTGATTGGAAGATGGCTTGGAATTCAGGCCAGACGGGGTGCGCTTTAGTTTTGCCGAAGTTTTTAAAGTGAAGAAGTTTTCTGCGGATCAAAAATCCCGGGAAACTTCTTTTGTTTGTTCAGCATCTATTTTCCTCTTTTTGGAACATCACGAATAAGGAAACAGTCTTACGGTTTTTCTGATCGGAGATTTTCAGATCAGGTTTGACGGAGATTGAGAGAGAATTCAAGGTGAAAGTCGGAATTTTAGGATAAAATGACTGTTTTTCCACATGGTAAAGCGCTTACATTTCACATAAAATGAAGTCAAAGGAACGTAAAGGAGGAAATATGAAAAAACTGATTGCGATTCTATGTGCTCTACTTGTATTAGGCGGATGTAGTTCTACTCCCAAGACTGATAATCCAAACACCGGTGAAACCAAAAGTAATAAACTGGTTTTATACACACCAACCGCTCAGGATAATCTGGATGTCATGATTCCAGCTTTCGAAGAGAAATATGGAATTGAAGTAGAAACGGTAACAGCGAGTTCAGGCGAAATCTATTCCCGTATTCAGGCGGAAAAAGATAATCCCTATGCCGATGTGACATGGCTTGGCGAATATTACGTCGTCAGCGATACCAGTTATTTTGAAGAATATATTTCTGAAAATGACAAGGATATGGGCGATTTCAAGAATGCAACCGGTTATGCTACGATTGTTGACTACAATGTTCCAGTTATTCTTTATAATAAGAATCTGGTCAGCTTTGAAATCAAAGGCTATGCCGATCTGTTGAATCCGGAGCTCAAAGGTAAGATTGCCATGGGGAATTCCGCAAACTCATCTTCTGCTTACAATCATCTGGAAAACATGCTTCTTGCGATGGGAAAAGGCTCGACTAATGATGAATTGGTAGAATCACAGGAAGGCTGGGATTATGTTGAACAATTTTTAACCCAGCTGGATGGAAAAATTATTGATAGTTCCGGAACCATTCATAAAGGTGTAGTCTCTGGCGAATACGCTGTAGGATTAACCTGGGATACACCGGCACAGACCTATTTATCGCAGGGAATTGACAATATCGGTGTTGTTTATATGGAAGAAGGCGTTGTTCCTAAAATGAGCTGCGTCGCAGTAATCAAAGGCGCAAAGAACATGGAAAATGCCAAGCTGTTTGTTGATTTTATGTCCAGTGAATATGGTCAGTCATTAATGGGGACAGAAGTAACAGGGGCCAATGCGGTTCGTCCAGGTGTGAAACTGGCAGATTACAAGCAGGATATCACGAAAGTAAAAACAATTAAAATTACCAGTCAGTGGTCTTCTGAAGCAAAAGAAAAAATTGTTGAACGATATACTGATTTATATACTTCTATTTTTGAATAATCAAGACCTTGAATCATTACCGATGGGAAATAAGGAATCGAATGGGAGTTCAATTCCTTATTTTAAATAAGGAGAACAACGATGAGTGTAGCTATAAATATCGAACATGCTGTAAAACGTTTCGGCGATAAAACAATCATTCCTGACCTCTGCCTGCATGTCAAAGAAGGCGAATTTTTTACACTGCTGGGATCCAGCGGCTGCGGCAAAACAACCTTGCTCCGGATGATCGCCGGGTTTAATACTATTGAAGGCGGAGATTTTTACTTTAATGATAAGCGAATTAACGATCTCCCACCGCATACGCGCAATATTGGGATGGTTTTCCAGAACTATGCAATCTTTCCGCACATGAGCGCGGGGAAGAATGTAGGATATGGCTTAAAACAAAGAAAAGTGAAAGAACCAGAGCTGTCCCGAAGGGTGGACGAAATGTTAAACGTCGTGCAAATTTCGGATTTGAAAGACCGGATGCCTTCGAATATGTCTGGCGGTCAGCAGCAACGAATTGCGCTGGCAAGAGCGATTGTCATCCAACCGGATGTCCTGTTAATGGACGAACCACTGTCCAATCTGGACGCCAAGCTGCGGATTGAGATGCGCTCAGCAATCAAGGAAATTCAACATCAATATAAAATTACGACGATTTATGTTACACATGATCAAGAAGAAGCTTTGTCCATGTCAGATCGCATTGCGGTCATGAAGCACGGCGTTATCCAGCAAATTGGCACACCTGTAGAAATTTATGCCCATCCGAAGAATTTATTCGTCGCGACGTTTATCGGACAAAGTAATTTATTGAATGGAAAAATCGTGATACGGCAGAATGAAAAACAGGTAATGTTGGAAGATGGCGAAATTCTTGCGACTAATCGTCTGATTGATGCCTGCAAAGAAGCGCAATCCGTTCGAGTTTGTGTGCGCCCTAATGAAATGGATTTCAGTAATAGCGGAGTTAAAGGGACGATAATGGATCGGACATTTTTAGGGACGACAATGAAATACGATATCCAATTACCCAACCAACAGGTGATAGAGGTATCGAAAGATGCGCGTGAGAAGATCCACGAAATTGGCGAAGATGTCCGGCTTGCGTTTGATCCTCACCATGTCAATATCTTTGATCAGGAAACTGAACTTTCCTTAATGAAAGAAGCGGTGTAGAATATGCGCACCCGGAAATGGAAAATTGACGGCTGGACGCTGATCACATTACTTTGCTTCGCCTATTTTGCGTTTTTCTTCATTTATCCAATTTCCCGTATTTTTATTGGCAGCATTTATGACTTTGATACGGGTGTTTTTTCATTGGCAGCATTCCAAAAGTTTTTTTCAAAAAGTTACTATACAAATACAATAATCAACAGTGCCAAGGTTACAACGACCGTAACCCTGTTAACAGTGATCTTTGGTTCGGCACTGGCTTACATTACACGCACGGTCAAGATTCGATTTAAAGGCGCGCTGGATATCGCAATGATCATCTCTGTCCTGTCCCCTCCTTTCATTGGCGCCTATGCCTGGATCGTCTTGCTGGGGCGGGCCGGAGTTGTAACAAAGGTATTCAATCAATTCTTTCATGTGACGCTGCCGGGTATTTATGGTTTTTCAGGAATCCTGCTGGTATTTACGATCAAAATGATTCCGCTGGTTTATTTGTATGTAACGGGGGCTTTAAAAAATATGGATAATTCCTTAAATGAAGCCGCTGAAAGTCTGGGATGTGTTGGGATCCGGAAAATATTTCAGATTGTTATTCCGCTGATTTTGCCGACGATGCTGGCATCAGGCTTACTTGTGTTTATGCGGGTGCTGGCGGATTTCGGAACACCGATGCTGATTGGAGAAGGTTATCGTACACTGCCGGTTTTAATCTATAATTCGTTTGTTGGCGAAATGGGAAGGGATAAAGCATTTGCGGCCGCAATCAGCGTGATTATCGTTATTTTTACGACAATCATTTTCCTGCTCCAACAGTATATTTCCAACCGAAAGACAATAGAGATGTCGGCGCTGCGTCCGATTGAGCCTCGCCCTGCTCGTGGAATAAAGAATGTCCTGTCACATTTGTTTGCCTACTTATGTGCTTTTCTGGCAGTCCTTCCGATCTTTGTTGTATTGGTCAATTCTTTCCAGAATACCAACGGCATGTTATTCGTGGAAGGATATTCGTTCAACAGTTACCGTAAAGCATTCTCGTCGATGGGAAATGCGATCCGCAATACTTATGTATTCTCTACAGCCGCGATCATTCTGATTGTGATTATGGGTGTGCTGATTGCCTATACTTCCGTACGCCGCAAAAGCAAACTGACAAAAGTATTGGATACAATTACAATGTTCCCGTATATTATACCGGGTTCTGTTATGGGCATTGCCTTGCTTCTGGCCTTTAACAAAAAACCTTTTTTACTCAGCGGATCCGCAATGATTATTATCGCAGCCTACGTCATTCGGCGACTGCCTTATACAATCCGTTCCAGCAGTGCGATTCTTCATCAGATTAATTTGAATGTTGAAGAAGCTTCGCAAAGTTTAGGTGCCAACCGATTTGAAACTTTTATCAAGGTTACGCTGCCCATGATGTTCTCCGGTGTTATGTCTGGTGCGCTGATGAGCTGGGTATCCATCATCAGTGAGCTGAGTGCATCAATTATGTTATATGTAGGCGGAACAAAAACGATGACCATTGCGATTTATACGGAAGTTATTCGTGGTAATTACGGTGTTGCCAGCGCGCTTTCTACAATTTTGATTTCTTCCACTATTGTTGTTTTACTGCTGGTGTTTAAAATTACCGGTAAGCGTGAGATTGAACTGTAAATGATTTGATATAATGAAAACATAGTAAGGAGGAGCTGTATGGAAGAAATCTGCTTTCCTTATCATAAAGTGATTCAACAGAAGCTGGTTAGATCCATTTTGATCCCGGTGGCAATATCGGGATTCTGCCTGTTGGTTTTCACTCCTTTTCTGTTGATTTTTCTGATGACAAATCAGACAGCTGACGAAGCCAGACAGGCTTCAGAACAACTTACAGAGAATTTTCAGGCTTACCGTCAGGGAATGGAAGACATCCGCAAGGAACCCCATATCCGATCTTTTTTAAAAGAAGGAAAAGATGCTATCGAAGTATATCAGATTTTATATTCTCTGCGTAACCGTCTTCCGCTTGAGGCCTATTTTGATCTGGAAAGTCGGGATGGGCAAGTGCTTGCGACTCACAAATCACCGATCCCGGATAATCGGGGAAATCCCGTCCTGCACTATGAAATTGATGAACATTCAGGGATTATTGGAAGTACAACGAATTCCGGAATGATGACGACGGATCCGATTGTTTTTACACTGGCTTGCAGTATCAGGGATGATGAACAAACTTTGGGATATCTGTTTTATCACTTCACACAGAGGCAGCTGAGTTCAATTTTAAGTCGTGTCAGTTCCGATTTTGTCTTAATTAATCGAAGCAAGCGTGTCCTGCTCAGCGAAGATCAGAAATTCATCCCCTATCAGCGATTGGATGAAAAACCACTCTTCTGGAAGTTGGTGCAAATACAGGGACAGACAATGCTTAAACAACAGATTGAGCTTCCTCTGTTTGGGTTATCGCTCTGCATCCTTAAACCGCTGGAATCCGTTTATGCTTTAATGCGGATGGAATTAATTGTATACTTACTGGTATTTGCGTTATGTGCGATATTCATCAATAAGATCAGTCGGATGACGGCGCGGACGAGTCTGAGGAGTGTTGATAACCTCTTCCTTTCTTTGCAAAATTACGCGCAAAGTGGCAAACTGGAATATCTGCCGGTAGAGGAAAATGAAATGCGTCCGATCGCTCAACAGTATAATCGCATTCTTGATGAGGTTAAGCAGTTGATTGATCAAAATGATGAATTGCAGAAGCAGACGCGGATTGCACAAATCAGACAGCTGCAATCTCAATTTAATCCTCACTTTATTTTCAATACGCTTGATACGATTAAATATATGATTATGTTTGATCAGGATAAAGCGGAAGATATGATTGTCAGATTATCGAAATTACTACGCTACTCGCTTGATGCCTCCGAGGATTCTATGGTTGATCTGGATCAGGACCTTGCCTATATTGAGGACTATCTGCAGCTGCAGAAAATCCGTCTTGGCGATTCGTTCCTTTATACAATTCAAGCTCCAATCCACTCGAATCTGAGGATTCCAAAGATGGTGATCCAGCCCATGATTGAAAACAGCTTGTCCCATGGATTTGTTCAGGATAGACCATTTCATCTGGATATTCAGATCGTACAAAAAGCGGAAAAATTACAAGTCATCGTTAAAGATAATGGCGAAGGCATGGACGCTGCCCAGCTTATGCGAATTCGTGAAAATCTTGATTCGCTGCATGAGGATTACCGACATATCGGAATTATGAACAGTCACAAACGAATTCGACTGCATTTTGGAAACGGCTGCGGAGTACAGGTCGACAGTCGGCTGCATGAAGGAACAACGATAACAATGACCATGCGTGCAGTGGGAGGAAAAAAGGATGATTAAAATTTTAATCGTAGAGGATGAAATTATTTTGCGTCAGGGTTTTCGTCAATCTTTGGATTTTTCCCGTTTAGGTTGTCAGATATGCGCCGAGGCACGGAATGGAAAAGAGGGATTGGAAAAGATTTATCAGTATCATCCTGACATTGTTTTTACAGATTTAAAGATGCCGGTGATGGATGGATTGGAAATGTTGCGTTTATCAAAAGAACAAGAACAATATGAAGCTGTGATTTTAACAGGATATGGAGAATTCAGTTATGCGCAGGAGGCGATTTCGTTACAGGTTGCAGAATATCTTTTAAAGCCATTCAACAGGAAAGAACTGGAGAGCGTTCTGATCAAACTGATAGATCGGATCCATAAAAAACAGACGGAAACAGGAGCTTCGCTGCCTCAGTCTGTACTTGAACTGATGACGATTCCAGAGGGGTGTTCAGATTATGTTTGTCGAGCTGCTCAATGGATTCAGGATCATTTTGCATCGCGTCTGCGGGATGAGGAAGTAGCAGAACGCATGGGTGTCTCTGCTGATTATCTTAATCGGTTATTCCGTCAGGAAACCGGTCTGACATTGCATCGCTACCTCATTCATTATCGCATCGCTCAAGCTTGTTTGCGGATTCTTGAAGGAAAAGATAAAATTTATGAGGTTGCCGAGCAAGTTGGGTTTAATGATTATAAATATTTCTTCCAAGTCTTTACACGATTAATTGGTGTTTCGCCAACGCAATATAAGAAGAATCATCCGTAGACATTTGATTAATAAATAATCATACTTTAAAACCGCCGATAGTTCAGGCGGTTTTTTTGATGACGCAAGAATTTGAACTTAAAACTGAGAAATATCAAATAAATAGCGGGTATTTCTTTATCATCTGGGAAAAACGGAATGACTTTTGATTCTTGATTTGGTGGTTATCCCAGACTATGATAAAATAAAGATCGGAATGAGGAACAGATATGAAGATCAAGGAAATTATCGTCGTTGAAGGAAAAAAAGATACGGCTAATTTAAAACGCTGGCTGGATGTGGACACGCTGGAAACCAGCGGCACCGGTCTGAGTGAAGCGACGCTGGAACAGATCCGCCAGTGGGCAACGACCCGCGGCGTGATCATCTTTACCGATCCGGATACCCCGGGCGATCAGATTCGCCAGCGCATCAACAATGCGGTTCCCGGCTGCAAGAATGCTTTTCTGCCCTCGGGTAAGGCGTGGGAAATCGTGCGCGGAAAACGGAAGGTCGGTGTGGAACATGCCGGGAAACAGGAAATTCTGGCCGCTTTGGAGCATTGCCTGACTTATGAAGCGGATGGGGAAAATACGCTGAGCTGGTCGGAGTTTGTAGAGCTGGGATTAACCGGCCTGCCGGACAGCGCTCTGCGGCGCAGGGAAGTTGGAAACCGATGGCATGTCGGTGAAGCCAATGCCAAGACGTTGTGGAAGCGTCTGAATATGCTGAAAATCACAAAAGCGATGTTGGAAGAACGGAGGGACGCCGGTGAATAAGCCCATTGCTACAATGGCCAGAACGAATGAAATCTTAGCGAAATATGACCTGTACGCAAAAAAGAATTTTGGTCAGAACTTTATTATCGAACCGGGAATCGTGGAAAAGATCGCGCGGTTATCCCAGGCGGATGCGCGCAGCGCCGTGATCGAGATTGGTCCGGGGATCGGCGCTCTGACGGAACAGTTAGCGAGAGTGGCCGGACAGGTGCTGGCGTTTGAGATCGACGACCGCCTGATCGAGGTGCTGGCCGATACGCTTTCCGATTACCCGAACGTTGAGGTCAAACATCAGGACTTTCTGGAAGCAGACCTGAATGCGACGGTGGCGAAGCTGAAAACGCAGTCGGATCAGGTTCTGGTCTGCGCCAATTTACCGTATTATATTACGACTCCCATCTTATTTAAAATCTTTGAAAGTAAGGCGGATATCCCGGTGATCACCGTGATGATGCAGAAGGAAGTCGCCGACCGCTTCACCGCCGCGGTTTCGACGAAGGATTACAATGCACTGAGCGTGATCGTGCAGTATCAGTATCAGGTTCAGACAGTGATGAAGATTCCCAAGACGATTTTCAATCCCCGCCCGGCGGTGGACTCGGCCGTCGTGCAGTTTACCCGCAAACTGCCCCAGCGTGCAGCACGGGATGAAGCACAGTTCTTCGCGCTGGTCAAAGGGTGCTTCAAACAGCGCCGCAAGACGCTTTACAACAACTTCCGCGAATATCTGCAGGATAAGGATGAAGCTGCCCGACTGTTGAAGGAAGCTGGCTTACAACCTTCGCTGCGGGCGGAAACGATGACGCTGGATCAATTTCTCGATCTGTATGAGGTGACGTATGAAACAAAGAGCTTACGCGAAAATTAACCTCTGCCTGGACGTCGTGCGCCGGCGAGAGGATGGGTATCATGAACTGGAAATGATCATGGCCCCAGTGAATCTCTACGATACGCTGAACTTTGAATTCAGCGACGAGCTGCGTTTACAAAGCAATGTGCCCTATCTTCCGTTAGACCGGCGGAATACGATTGTGAAAGCGATCGAGCTGCTTCGTGAGGAATATGGTTTCAAGGAGAACTTTGAGATCACGCTGCAGAAGCACATTCCGACGCAGGCCGGCATGGCCGGGGGCAGCACGGATGGTGCGGCGGCGATCCGGGCGCTGAACAAGATGCTTCAGCTGGGAATGGATAATGACAAGATGGTGGAAATCGCCAAGAAGGTTGGAGCGGACGTGCCGTTCTGCCTGCGCAGCCGCCCGGCGTTTGTGACGGGCATCGGCGAGAATCTGGAACATTTCCGCGTGCATACGCCGTTTTATCTCTTGTTAGTGAAACCATATAAGGGCGTGTCCACGAAGGTGGCCTTTGAAACGCTCGATTTCAGCTGTGCCGAACATCCTGACTGCCGCAGGATGCGCGAAGCGTTGATCGGCAACGACTATGACGGTGTGCTTCAATCGCTGGGCAACACGCTGGAACAGAGCGCGTTTAAGCTGGTGCCGCAGATCGCGACGATCAAGCAGGAGCTGTTGGCGCTGGGCTTCGACGGGGCGCTGATGTCGGGCAGCGGATCGACGGTGTTCGCGCTGACGCGGGATTTGGAGCTGTTGGAAAAAGGAGCGGCGGCAATGCGGAAGAAAGCGGCGTTTATCCGTAAGACGGAGCTGCGGCCGCAGGAAGAATTTCCATACAAGCGTTATGACAGGTAAATTCAAAAGAAAAGAATGATTGTTTATTACCGAACTATGTATGATTGATCACAGAAGTTGGAAAAGGAAATAAACAGGAGTGATGCGGATTTTCAAATCTGCTTTTCTTTTTGTCCTCTGCTGCCGAGAAAAAGTATGCTAAAATGAAACAAAAGGGGTGGATTGAGGATGGATTCAGAGAAATTATGGATAGAAATGATTCATCGGATGAGCAGAACGGAACAGGCTGTGAATATCCGGAAGCTGGCAAAAGAATTAAATATCAGTCCGCAGGAAATTCAGCGGTTGATTCATTCCCATGAAGCCGAGCAGCGGGATTATGGTTTTCATTGGATTTGCCGATTAGGAAAAGTTCAGCTGATCGTAGACCGGCTGGACTTATTCACCCAGCTGAATCTGATCGAACCTGAAATGGCTGATGAAAATCAAATGCGAATAGATGCGATTCTGACAACGCTGATTCAGAAAAAAGATTATGTGCGAATCGAAGACCTCGCAGCGCAACTGTATGTCAGCCGCGCGACGATCGACCGGTTGATGAAACAGATTAAATTAACAGCGCAGGAATATGGTCTGCAGGTTGTAAGCCGTCCTAAATACGGGATTATGTTAATCGGGAACGAAGTCGCAAAACGCTTGTGCTTCGCTCATCACTATGCGAAAAAAGTCAATAAACCGAAGGATGACGTGATTGTTGAACAAGTGCAGCGAATTCTATGGCAGGTTATGAAAAAATATCAGCTTCATCTCAACGACATCAATTTTTATAATTTGAGTTACCACTGCGTTATTGCCCTGCGCCGGATCGTAGGCGGAAATCAAGTCCCGCAGCCCCTGCTTTTGGAACAAACCGAAGGGATGGAGCGAGAATGGCAAGCGGCCCAGGAAATCGTTGCCTGTTTTGAAGAAGAATTTTCAATCCATGTAGAGATGAATGAAACTCAGTATATCATGATGCATTTGCTCGGTAAACGGATTATTGAAAATGATCAGAATATTTCTCAGGAAGTCTGGGAGTGTGTTGAAGAGGTAATCAAGCGGATTTGGCAGGTAAAACAGATTGATTTCCGGGAGGATGCGGATCTCAAAACGGTCTTAGCATTGCATTTTCAGCCGATGATGACAAGACTGCGCTATAATCTGCCGCAAAGCAATCCGCTGTTGAGTCAGATCAAGCGGGACATGAGTCCTGGCTATGAGCTTGCGTTATGTGCCGCAGAAGTTCTTGAAAATCAATATCATTTGTCTATGGATGAAAATGAAGCTGGATTTCTTGCGCTGCATTTTGCGTTAGCCCTTGAAAAAAAGAAAAATTTTGTCCGGTCCCGGAAAATAGCGATTGTCTGCGCTTCCGGGAGAGGGACTGCCCGTTTGATTCAGTATAAAATGATGCAGCGTTATCAATACCAGGAAGAGAATATGACATTGGTATCACTCTTTGATTTGAAAACCTTAGATCCGGAGGTCTTTTCCTGTATTCTCAGTACGGTTCCCATTAATGAATCATTGTCCATCCCGATTGTGTATGTTGATCTGACTATGGATGAAACCAGTTTGAGAAAAGTGAGTCCCTATATCACAGCCGAGTCCGCCGAAACTGCTTATGTGCCAATCCAGGTGTCTTTGATATTCTTAAATATGGAAATGAAAGATAAAGAAGAAGCTTTAACTTTTTTATGCAATGCCGCTGCCGCCGAGGCCAACCTGGCTGTCAATCCGCTGGAACAGGTCATGAAGCGGGAAGCGCTGAGCGCGACGGAAATCGGTTTGGAAACGGCCCTGCCGCATCCCTTTGACTATGATGCAAAAAATCCATGCCTGGCACTGATGACACTGAAAAAATCGATTCTGTGGAAAAAAACACGTGTCAGAATGATTCTTTTGATGATTCTTCCGAAACAAGAAACATCTCAATCCCAGCATCTCAACGATGGAATCGCGCAGCTTGTCAGCGATCCTGGATCTGTCCGGGAACTTTTAGCCTGTCTTAGTAAAGAGGAGGCGTTGGCATGTCTGAATCGATTTCTGCAATAAATGTCCTGTTGGTTTGTGTCGGCGGCATTACGACCAATGTCCTCGCAAAACGCCTTCAGCAACAGCTTTTATTACAAGGTTATAAAGACCATATAGAAGCGACAGGTATTTTTAATCTGGAAGATAAGGCAAAACAATGTGATTTGATTTTAGTTGCGCCACAGGCACAGGTTTTTTATCCGCAGATCCGTGCGATTGCGGATAATCTGGCAATTCCGATTGAGCATGTGGATGAAGAAGCCCTGACACAAGAAAATATTTCTGGGGTGATAGAAAAAATAATGAAGTACCATCGCGGATCTTGCAAAATAAGACGCAGTGAGGCAACACCTAAAGTTAAGTTCACACCTGTGATTTTCATGGATATTATAAAATCGAGTTTGAAAGATATGGTCCTTATATTGGTTTTAGCTGGAATTGTCTGGGGACTAAAAACGGTTATGGATTGGAAACCGATCGAATGGTTAAATCTGGCACTGATGAAAATGATCGGGTTTTATCTTATTTTTTCGATTGGCTATCATTACGCCTTAAAATTAAATCGGCAGCCAATGGCTTGTGTTGTCTTATGTGTCGTCAGCTGTTTTATGCTTCTACCAGTAAATGATGCGGGAAATGAAACTGTAACCCTGCTTTTCCGCAATAATCTGGCCTGGATTCCCATCGAGGCTTTGAGTTTAAGAATGTGTCCGTTTTTATTTGCGATCTGCTGCCTGGCAATGATTCTGGATCAAGGCATGCGCCGGTTAATTCCGATAGACCTCGATTCTCGTTATATTCCTTTTAGCTTGACTGATACGTTATATATCAGCCTTGTTATTTGTCTGTTTTTTATCTTGAGAATGGTACTTAGTCTCTTTCTTTAGCAATAAGGCCTTCAAAAATGAGCTTGTAATGATAATGAAAGCACCGCGGAAATGCGATAAAGTGAAGCCAGAAAGAAAGGGGAACCTCACATGGACAAATTTTTAGAAAAAATTGTCGGCTTCACTCAGAAAAGATACATGAAGGTGCTGATGGATGGCTTTATGAGCATCGCGGCAGTTTCAATCGCCGGATCGCTTTTCAATTTAATTAAATCGATCCCGATCGGCGCCTGGCAGACTTTTCTGGCAACCAGCGGATTAGGAACATTACTTTCTATTCCGGTATCCATTACATCCGATCTGATGGCGATTTACGTAGTGTTTGCGATGGCCTATTGCCTGGCAAAAAGCTTTAACCGCGATGGCTTTGCGGCAGGAATCATTGCTTTCGGCTCGTTTATGATTCTTACACCGCTCACAGCCTCGAGCACAGCGGTTGACCCTGCTACCGGGGAACGACTGGTAACTACGGTTCAGAATGCGATTTCATTGAGTGCGGTCGGTTCCCAAGGCATTTTCCTGGCGATTATTGTTGGCTTACTGTCAGCACGGTTATACGTTTTCTTTTTAGACCGCGGCTGGAAAATAAAAATGCCTGATTCCGTTCCGTCAAATGTTGCTTCTATGTTTGAGAACATGCTTCCGGGCGGCGCAACCTTTATTGTTTTTTTAGCGATACGATATGGGATGTCGTTGACTTCCTTTGGAACAGCACAAGCGTTGATCTACGGGATTTTGCAGGCACCATTAATGAAGGTGGGCGGCGGCTTTGGCGGCTTGCTGATCTACATGGTGATGATTAAAATATTCTGGCTGTTCGGTATTCACGGCGGCATGCTTGTCAACAGCGCGATGTATCCGATTATGGCTGCAGCCACGGCGGCCAATCAGTCAGCCTTTGCGGCGGGTTTGCCGGCTCCCTATCCAGAATGGGCCTATGGCAGTGCTGTCTGTGCTGGGATCGGCTTGTTAGCCTTGAACTTACTGATGTTCATCGCCAAGTCGAAGCAATTCAAAGCTCTGGCTAAAATTGCCTTGCCAACCTCGTTATTTAATATTACTGAACCGATGATGTTCGGAACACCGATGATTATGAATGTCATTCTGGGCATTCCCTTCATTTTATCCCCGGTCATCAGCGTGTTGCTGACCCGCCTGGTCATGACGATCGGACTGGTTGCCTGGCCTACTGGTGCATCGAGCAATATGTTTATTCCTAGCCCGATCGGCATGGCTTTGCTGAACGCTCACTGGACAGGCTTTGTCTGGGGTTTAGTCCTGATTGTGATCAATATGGCATTATACTACCCGTTCTTCCTGGTTGCTGATAAACGGGCGCTGGCTCAGGAAAAAGAATCAGAAGCAGCGGAATAAAAAAGTTGGAATAACCAAACCAACAGAGGGATAAAGGAGAAATTATGAAACAGAATATTGTTTATTTCGCGGCCGATCAGATGCGTGCTGACACATTGCATCACTTAGGCAATCCCGCTTCGCACACACCCCATTTGGATGCCTTGGCTCAGGAAGGCGTTTCATTTTCCAACGCTTTCTGCCAGAATCCAGTTTGTGTTCCGTCTCGCTGCAGTTTTTTAAGCGGCTTGTATCCGCATACGCTGGGTCATCGGACGATGCATTTTTTACAGAATGAAGACGAACCGAACCTGCTGCGGATCATGAAAGAAAATGGCTATGAGGTGATCTGGTGCGGCCGCAATGATGTGATTCCCTCCGACCGCGACAAAACAGTGTATTGCGATGAATACTTTTCCGGGATGGACCCGGAGATCTTGCGTCAATATGCCAAGCATATGAAAACACAAGAATCAAATAAAAAAAGCGCGGATTTTTCAACTGATGGTTATTATTCGTTTTATATGGGGGATGTCACCGGGAAACCGGGTATGGAATCAATGGATGATCTGATTGTTGCGTATGCCTTAAAATATCTGGAACGGAAGCGTACAGAGGATAACAGGAAACCATTTTTCCTGTATGTCAGTCTGGGCTTTCCACATCCGCCATATGGCTGCGCCCGTCCTTTCTATGGGCTAACGGATCGCAGAGCGTTAAGTCCAAGACGGCCGGATTTATCAAAAACACACGGAAAACCAAGCATGCTTCAGGGAATTCATGAGAAGCAGCAGCTTGGGCAGTGGGATGAGGAACGCTGGAATGAACTGCGGGCAACCTATCTGGATATGACCGCTAAGTTTGACGCACTGTTCGGCAAGTTGAAAGCCAAGCTGACCGAAACTGGTTTAGATGCGCAGACAAATATCTTTGTATTCAGTGATCATGGTGACTACACCGGGGATTATGGCATTGCGGAAAAAGTGCAGAATTGTTTTGATGATCCGGTATGCCATGTGCCGCTGATCATCCGTCCCGCGCAAAGCCTGGAAAGCAAGCCGCGGATTACGCCGGCTTTGGCGGAGTTGACAGATCTGACTGCGACCGTGGCGGAGTTAACGGGCATTGATTTGAATTATACGCAATTTGGCAAATCATTGGTTCCGGTATTGCGGGGATGTGATACGCACCGCAGCGAAGTTCATTGCGAAGGCGGGCGGATCCATGGTGAAGAACAATGTATGGAAAAGGGACATGGCCCACAATCGCAGTATTGGCCGCGGCTCTCCACTCAAGCCAGTGAAGGACCTGAACACACCAAAGCACTGATGTTGAGAAATCAACACTATAAATATGTAAAACGATTGTATGAAGAGGATGAACTTTATGATTTACAAAAAGATCCGATGGAATTGAATAATGTGATTCATGATCCGAAGTATTCAAAAGTGATCCTTGAATTCGAGCGAAAGGCTTTGATATTTATGATGAGCACTGCGGATTATGTACCGAACAGAAAGGATAAGAGATAAGATGAGTTTTCCAAAGAACTTTTTATGGGGTGGGGCCACCGCCGCAAACCAATGCGAGGGGGCATGGAATGTTGGGGGCAAGGGCGAAAGCTGTGCCGATCATATGACTTCCGGCAATCGGCAATCGCCACGCAGAGTTACCCGCAACATAGAACCGGGGGTTCATTACCCATCCCATGAAGCCATTGATTTCTATCATCATTACAAGGAAGATATCGCTCTGTTTGCCGAAATGGGATTCAAGGTCTACCGGATGTCGATTAACTGGACCCGGATTTATCCTCAAGGGGATGAAAGTACTCCGAATCCGGAAGGACTGGAATTTTACCGACGTGTATTTGAGGAATGTCATAAACATGGAATTGAACCGCTGGTCACGCTGAGTCATTATGAGATGCCGTTTGCACTGGCGGAGCGATATGGCGGCTGGACAAACCGACAGTGTATTGATTTCTTTCTGAATTATTGCCGTACCGTGTTTACAGAATATCGCGATCTGGTTAGTTACTGGCTGACCTTCAACGAGATCAATATCTTAGCCAGCAGCTTTGGCGGATATATGGGCGGCGGAATTCTGCCGGAAGCGGACAGCTTAATGTTTGGCGCCGGGGAGGAATCCAAAGTAGTCCGCTCCGCTCGCTTTCAGGCGCTGCATCATCAGTTTGTCGCCAGTGCGAAGGCTGTGATTTTAGCGCATGAGATCAATCCCGACAACCAGATCGGCTGTATGATCGCCGGCAATGCCTGTTATCCACTGACCTGTCAGCCGGAGGATCTGTTAGCGGCGCAGAAACGGATGCAAATGAGTAATTATTTCTGCGGTGATGTTCAGGTTCGTGGCGAATATCCGCATTTTGCCCGTCGATTCTTTCAAGAAAACGGAATCGAAATTCATCAGGAAAAAGAAGATGCCGCGCTGCTCAAGCAAGGACATGTGGATTTTTACAGCTTCAGCTATTACATGAGCAGCTGTGCTTCGAGCGATTCGGAACATGCGCAAAGCGCCGGGAATATGATGAGCGGTGTTCGGAATCCTTATCTTCAGACTTCCGACTGGGGCTGGCAGATCGATCCGAAAGGTCTGCGGTGGTATCTGAACGAAATTTACGGACGATATCATATTCCGCTGATGATCGTAGAAAACGGGCTGGGCGCGGTGGATAAGATCAGCGAAGATGGAAAAATTCATGATCCTTACCGCATCGCTTATCTGCGCGAGCATATTCAGCAGATGCAGCAGGCACTGGAGGACGGCGTCGATTTGATCGGCTACACACCGTGGGGATGTATTGACCTGGTCAGCGCATCGACCGGCGAAATGGAAAAACGATACGGATTCATTTATGTAGACAAGGATAACGAGGGGCAGGGTACGCTGAAACGGATAAAAAAAGATAGTTTTGACTGGTACAAAAAAGTCATTGCCACACAAGGCGAAGATTTAGATTAGGGTGAAAGGAGAAAATAATGCGAAAAATTGTTTTGTTATGCGCGGCTGGGATGAGCACAAGCGCGCTAGTTAAGAAAATGCAAGCTGCCGCTGAAGCAGAAAATTATGCATGTGATATCGCAGCTTATCCGGTGGCGGAGGCTAAGGTTCGCGGCGAGGACGCGGATATTGTTTTACTGGGTCCGCAGGTGCGGTTTAATGTCGAAAAAGTCCGTCAGCAGGTCAGCTGTCCGGTGGAAGCAATTGAAATGCGCGCTTACGGCATGATGGATGGCAAAGCGGTCATCAAACGGGTAAAAGAGGTATTAAAAGACTAATGGAAGGCTTAGAACTGATTAGTTTCCAGATTATCAGCGCGGTTGGTACCGCCCGGTCTTCCTATATAGAAGCGATTCATGCGGCGAAAGCCGGGCGTTTTGAAGAAGCGGAAGCCTTGATTAAACAGGGTCAGGAAATTTTTATCGAGGGTCATCATGCCCATGCTTCTTTGATCCAGCAGGAAGCGAACGGCGAGCCGATTCCGTTCACGTTGTTATTGATGCATGCGGAAGACCAGCTGATGAGTGCGGAAGCGTTTGGAATCCTGGCTGAGGAATTCGTTGCGGTCTATCAAAAGATGGAATAGGCGGCAAAATGAAATTAGTTATAAACGCTGATGATTTCGGCTATACGCCGGCTGTCAGCGCGGGGATTGTTGAAGGCGTTCGTCAGGGGATTATCCGCTCAACGACTGTTCTGTGCAATATGCCGGATCTCGAGACGACGCGGGAGCTTGCGAGGACTTGTCCTAAATTGAGACTTGGCGTGCATTTGACACTAACCTTGGGGACCAGTTTGACAGGTGGAGCGAGTTTTACCGATGCCGAGGGCAGATTTCTTTCGCGGGCGGATATTGTGTCCCAGCCCCTGGATGAACATGAAGTCTACACGGAGTGGAAAGCGCAGATCGATCGGTTTATCGACGTCTTCAATACCCAACCCACGCATCTGGATTCTCATCACAGCGTGCATGATATGAACGAGGCGATGCTGCGGATCACGCAGAAACTGGCACAGGAATATGAATTGCCTGTCCGCCGGGGAAGCGCCTATCGATTCGTTACGGGATTTTTTGGACCATCCGCAACACGCGAAACTCTAATCCAGATCTTGTCTGAGCATTTGAATGAAGATATCGAGATCATGACACATCCCGGTTTCTGCGATCTGAAGTTATACCGTGAAAGCTCGTACAACTGGCAGCGGCTGCAGGAACTGGATGTTCTCTGCTCATCGGAAGTCCAGTCCTTCATTTCGAAGCAGGGTATTGATCTTGCGCATTATTAAGGCCGGGATAGATCCAATGGCTATCATAAAACAGACAAAAAGGATGCAGGATTTCGCTGCGTTCTTTTTCGTATCAGATCGATTTACCTGAACGATTTTCAGGTATCCTTTCAGCCAGGAAAGATCTCTAAAGCACAATGTAAGCCCCTTCATTCAGAAACCGGAGACTGGAATTAAGGAAACAGGCTGGGAATAACTGTAAAAAACAGGAAATCCAGGGAAAAAACATCACTTTAGGCTTTTTTTAAAGGGCGAGTTTGAGTAAAATAGACTATGGAGGACGATGGATAATGAAATCTGCAATTATTATGGCGGCGGGCAAGGGTACACGCATGCACTCTGAGCTGCCGAAGGTGATGCACCCGGTCTGCCAGAAACCGATGCTGGGGCATATCCTTGACAATCTGAAAAAAATTCAGGTCGATAAGATTGTAACCGTTGTTGGTTTTGGCCACGAACAGGTGGAAGCTGCAATGAGCGGGCAGTGTGAGTTTGTGCTTCAATCCCCTCAGTTGGGAACCGGCCACGCGGTCATGCAGGCGGCGCCGATTCTAAGCCAGGCAGAAGGAAAAACCTTAGTCGTCAATGGGGATTGTCCCTGCATTCAAAGCGCAACCTATCAGGGGATGCTGGACGCCCTGGATCAGTGCGGCATGGTCGTGTTAACGGCAGTGCTGGACGATCCGAAACAGTACGGCCGGATTATCCGCAACGCTGAAGGCATGATTGAGAAGATCGTGGAATTCAAAGACTGCACAGAGGAACAGCGGAAAATCACGGAAATCAACACCGGCATCTATTGCTTCGACAATCAGGCTTTGTTTGAGCATCTCAAAGAAATCCGTAATGACAACGCGCAGCAGGAGTATTACATTACGGATTTAGTTGAAATTTTCAACCGCCATGGGTTAGGCGTGAAGGCCAAGATTGTGGAAGACAGCTTTGAAGCCAGCGGCGTCAATGACAAAAAAGAGCTGGCGCAGGCAACCCGCTGGATGCAGAAGCGGATCAACGAGCATTGGATGGAGGAAGGCGTCACGCTGATCAATCCGGACAGCACGTATATCGGACCGGACGTCGTCTTGGGCAAAGACGTCACATTGTATCCGAACGTCTATCTGGAAGGCAACACTGTGATCAACGACGGGACGACAATCCTTCCGCAGTCGTTTCTGGTTAACGCCGTGATCGGAAAGAACTGCACGGTCGACAGCTCGCGCATTACCGACAGCATCGTTCATGACGAAGTTAAAATTGGTCCTTACGCTCATCTGCGGATGAACTGCGAGGTTGACAGTAAGAACCGGATTGGCAATTTCGTCGAATTCAAAAACACCAAGTTCGGCTTCGACAGCCGCTGTGCGCATCTGACGTATCTGGGCGACAGCGAGATCGGATCGAAAGTCAACATTGGCTGCGGCGTCATCACCGTCAACTACGACGGGAAAAACAAGTTCCACACAGTTGTCAAGGACGGAGCCTTCATTGGCAGCAACGTCAATTTGATCGCGCCGGTGACGGTCGGCGAAAATGCCGTCGTCGCTGCGGGATCGACTGCGACTCAGGATGTGCCGGATGGGGATATGGCCATCGGTCGCGTACGCCAGGAAAACAAGCCGGGTTATGGTCTTATCTACAAAAACAAAGAGAAAAAATAAAAGGAGAAAACATGATCGAGAATGCAATTGTCTTCGCACTGTCCAGCAGTGTTGAACTGGCTCAGGAAATCGTAGAATACCTGGGCTTACCAATGGGAAAGATTTCTGTTAAGCATTTTGCCGATGGAGAAATTATGGTGGAGCCGGAGGAAACAGTTCGCGGCCGTTCCGTTTATATCGTCCAGTCGACATGTTCGCCGGTTTCCGACCGTCTGATGGAAGTGCTGATCGCGATCGACGCCTGCAAGCGCGCCAGCTCAGGGGAAATCACCGTCATCATGCCGTATTACGGGTATGCGCGCCAGGACCGCAAAGCGCGTGCGCGCCAGCCGATCACCGCGAAGCTGGTTGCGGATCTGCTTCAGACTGCTGGGGCGAACCGCGTCGTGACGATTGACCTGCATGCGACCCAGATTCAGGGCTTCTTCAATATTCCAATCGACGATCTGAGCGCCGTTTCGATGATCGGCCAGTATTTCCGTTCCAAGAATCTGGAGAATGTCGTCGTCGTTTCGCCGGACCATGGCGGAACCACTCGGGCGCGCCGTCTGGCCGACTGCCTGAACGCGCCGATGGCAATTATTGACAAGCGTCGGCCGAAACCGAATGTCGCGGAAGCGATGAACGTGATCGGCGAGGTTGAAGGCAAGACCGCGATCATCGTCGACGATATGGCGGATACCTGCGGCACGCTGATTGCCGGCGTCAACATCCTGAAGGAAAAAGGCGCGAAGGAAATTTACTTCGCCTGCACGCACGGTTTGTTAAGCGGACCGGCGATCGAACGGATTCAGAATTCCTACATTAAGGAAATGGTCATCACCAACACGATTCCGTTAAGCGAAGAAAAGAAGAACGGCACGGATAAGATCACGCTGCTGTCCGTCGGCTACATGCTGGCGAAGACGATCGAAGCGATCCAGCTGAAGAATCCGGTCAGCGCCGTTTACGATCTGTTCAACGACTAAACTGATTTCTCAAAAACGGGAATTTCCGAAAACGACGCGCCCTTGTGCAAAACGGGGCCGCGGGTTCAGGAAACGCCCGTTTTTTCTTTGGTCAAACGCAAAAGCGTCAGCGTGAGGAAAGCGGACGTGGTATAATGAAAGCGACAGAAACCGACAGAGTTCGACGCAGGTTGTCGATTCCGGGCTGGAGGCAGGTTCATGAGTAAAAAACAAAATCAGTCGATCATCCGCAAGATGATCAGCATCACTATCGTCGCTTTGATTCTGGGGGCAGTTTGCTTCTTAGGCGGCGTCCTGCTGGCGCAGCGCAGTCATTCCGGCAAGACGACGGTGACCAGCGACACCTTGTTTCAGCAGCTGCGTTCCGTCAGTCAGCTGACAACGGTGGAATATCATTACACGAATATGGGTAAATTTGAAAAAAACGCTGATCTCAACGGCTGGACGATTCCGCTGACCAAAGCCAGCTTTATTTTGGCGTATGACGGTAAAATTACAGCCGGGGTGCGGCTGGACGACGTTCAGATCGACGTTGTGGACAAGACGATCACGATCACACTGCCGCCGGCTCAGATTTTAAGCCATGAGGTCGACGAGGCGAGCATTGAGGTCTACGATGAATCTAACAATCTCTTCAATCCGATCAGTATTTCGGATTACGCCGCATTCTCGAAGCAGCAGAAAATCGTCATGGAAGACAAGGTGATTGACGGCGGTCTGCTTGAGGAAGCGCGAAAAAAAGCAGGCGAGGTGATCAGCCAGCTGTTGACAACGGCCAATCCGGAATATACGATTCAGGTTCAGGAAGCGAAAGCGGCGTGAGGTACAGCTTCAAATAGCGGCATCCAAAAGGGTAAAGATAAAAAGAAGCAAGGTTTCCCTGTGAAGTGGGGAACCTTTTTTTTGTTTGAATTTCGCTTTTGAAAGAGTGCATAAACACGAAGGACGTTTCTGGTTATGGAAAAAATACCACTTTTTTCACGGCAGTTTCCGTGTCATGATGAAGTTTAACGTCGAAGAAGCACCAAAATTGTCCGGGAAACCGCGACATGTTTTGGTATGGTTTCTTGTTTGGACTTTGATTATGATGAAACCGAAGAAAGGAAATGCCTATGGAAGATCTCAATGAACGCCAAATTCAGATTTTGAGATTGCTGGCGGGGCAGACGGAACCGCTGCGGAATCCAGAACTGGCCCGGCGCTTTGGGTGTTCGATCAAAACGATCCAGCGGGATTTCAAGCGCATTGAAATTCTGGGGTTGTCGCTGGGATATACGCTCTTACGCAGCAGTCAGGGAATTGTGCTGGACTGCGGCAATGCGGATCGCGGCCGACTGAACCGCTGGATTTACGGCGGGGATCGGCTGAGCGCGGGAGATTCCGTGGAAGACCGGCGACGCCGGATTTATCTGGGTTTGCTTCTCAACGCGCCTCAGCCCACGACAATCCGCAGCCTTTCGGAAGCATATTATGTCGGAAGCAGTTCGATTGTGAACGATCTGGCCGCCATTGAGCAGCGGATCCGCGAAGCCGGACTGACGCTGAACCGCACGCGCGAGGGAACGTACATCACCGGAGGCGAGTTGACGATCCGCAATGAAGTTGCGGAGGTGCTGAACCAAAGCCGCCATTTCCAACTGCTGCCGCCAAGCGGACTGCCAACACGCCTGAACGAGGAAAACCGGATGGTGCTGAGCGGAATCTACGGCGCTCAATCGCTGCGTCAGGTAGAACAGTGCGTGGGTGAGATCGAGGAAGCGATCGGCGTGATTCTCGGCGATATTTACTATATCAATATTGTTACGCACATCCTGATCGCGATGGAACGGATGCGCAGCCGGCGCTACATCAATCCCGGCGGCGTGATGAATCCGAAGCTGATCAATCCGCTGATTTATGAAAAGATTGCCGCATGCATCCAGAATTTCTCGCAAGCAGTACAGATTACGTTTCCCCCTAACGAGCTGTTATATATTTACACCCATTTCATGGGCTGCGGGGTCGGTGAGCTGCCGCAGCGGGAAGTGATCGGTCAGACGCTGCAAGGCTCCCAGCCGGAAGTTCTTGCATTCTGCGAGGAACTGATTCAGCGGATGGAAGCGGAAACGCAGGTTCAGTTTTCACAGGACGCGAATCTGTTTTACAGCCTGCTTCTGCATATCAATTCGATGATCACGCGAATTCAGTACAACGTCCGGATCGTCTGTCTGTTAAAAGAGAAGACGATCGCGGAATTTCCGCAGATGTACGCGCAGGTGAAAACCGCGGTGCTGGAGCTTAAGCAAAAGTATTATCCAAAACATTTTATTTCTGAGGATGAGCTGTGTTATCTCTGCCTGTATTTCCAGCTGGCGCTGGAGCCGAAGACACCGCGGCAGCGGGTACTGTTAGTATGTTCGACCGGTATCGGCACATCACATTTGTTGAAGAAACGGGTAGCGACCGTCTTTCCGGAATTGGAGATCGTCGATGTGATCTCGCTGCGGCAGCTGAAGCACCGAAAGGCAGCCGATCTGGATTTCATCTTAACGACCGTCGGTATTGATTTTGAAATTTCCTGTCCGAGCGTGACGGTATCCGCGCTGCTGGATTCCAAGGATATCGAGGAAGTCCGGCGCTTGCTGAACGGATAAAGAAAGGGACTCTTATGTTGGATATCAGAGAAGTATTAATGGAAGAAAACGTCAATCTGGAACTGGAAGCCAGAACCAAGGAGGAAGTGTTCACGCAGATGACGCGCATGCTTTATGAAAACGGCGCGATCCGGGAGGAACAGCCGTTCATCGACGAGCTGGTTCACCGCGAAGCGGAAGGCGTGACGGGAATTGGCGAGGGGATCGCGATTCCTCATGGCCGTTCCGCTGTCGTGAACCGCAGCGTCATTGCGATCGGACGCACCCGTGCCGACGTCAGCTGGGAAACGTTTGACGACAAACCGGTTCGCTGCATTATTATGTTTGCGATTCGCGATGTGGATATGTCGCAGCATATCATGCTTCTGTCCCATGTCGCCCAGCTGTTATTGGATAAGGACGTGATTGACACACTTCATCACGCCCATACGGTTGAGGAAATCGTCACTGTTTTAAGAAAGGAGGAATCGGAATGAAGATCGTCGGAATTACTGCCTGTCCAACAGGGATTGCGCACACTTACATCACGAAGAAGAAAATTATCGAAGCGGCGAAAGTTTGCGGCTATCCCTGCCGGATTGAAACGCAGGGGTCGATCGGCGCGGAAGACGAGCTGACGGCGCAGGAAATTGCGGAGGCCGACGTCGTGCTGCTAGCGGTCGACGTCAAGATTACCGGGGAAGAACGCTTTAAAGGCAAACCGGTCGTGCGCTGCCGGACGGAAGACGTCATGCGCAACACGGAAGGCTTCTTAAAGAAGATCGAAGCGACGTTGAAAAACCATCGCTGAGATCCATGGCGGCGGATCATCGCCGTGGAAAGTCCGGGACAGGAACACTTGTCCCCACAGGATCATGAAGCGATTGGCGTAACGGACTTCACGGTGGTCCGGCCTTGTCAGAAAACAATACAGTTAAAAGAAAAGAGGGAGAGTTTAATGAATTGGAAAATCATCAAGAAACACATCATGACCGGGATTTCGTTTATGGTTCCGGTCGTCGTCGGCGCCGGGCTTTGCCAGGCACTGGGCGTTATTCTCGGCGGTCCGAATGTCAAGGACGCCGTCGGCAGTTTCGCTTACATCATCTACAAGGTCGGCAATCTGGGGATGTCCACGATGATCATTCCGGTCATCTGCGCCGCGATATCCTATTCCATCGCGGATAAGCCGGGCATTGCGCCGGGGCTGGTCGTCGGTTTGGTGAGCGCGGAAATCAAGGCAGGCTTCTTAGGCGGATTGGTCGGCGCGTTTTTAGTCGGATATGTCGTCAACGCCATGAAAAAATATATTCATCTGCCGGATTCGATGAAGGGACTGATGCCGATTCTGATCATTCCGTTCTTCGCTTCGCTGATCTGCGGCGTGCTGATGTTTACGGTGCTGGGGACGCCGATCGCGTATTTCATGGAGGCGATGACGCAGTTTCTGGCGAATCTGTCAACCGGTTCCAAGTTTGTCTACGGCTTCGTCATGTCGGCCGGTTCGGCGTTCGACTTCGGCGGTCCGGTCAACAAGACGGTTTCCTTATATACGACAGCGATGTTGGCGGATGGAATTTATGGGCCGAAGGCGTGCCACATGGTCGCGTGCATGATTCCGCCGATGGGCGTGCTGATCGCCTGGGGATTAGCGAAGATTTTCCGCAAGCCGATTTATACGAATGATGAGAAGGAAAATCTGAAGGCCTGCTTCCCGATGGGGGTATGTATGATTACCGAATGCGTTATCCCGTTGGCGATGAACGATCTGTGGCGGGTGGTGCTGTCCAGTGTTCTGGGCGGTTCGATTGCGGGTGGTCTGTGCATGGTATGGGGCGTCGAGAGTCCGGTCGCTCATGGCGGCTGGTTCGTCATTCCGACCTTTACCAATCCGCTGGGGTTCGTCGCGGCTTTAGTGATCGGCAGCATCATCATGGGCGTCGCATTGTTTGTTCTCAAGCGTCGTTTAACACCGAGTCAGGAAGCTTACGGTATTGATTATACGCAGGCTGACGACGGCGAAGTCGCCGAAGTCAACATCACGTTTTGATCAGAAACAGGAGGGATTTATCATGTTAATGAACATGCAGGAATTTTTAGCCGTCGCAGAAGAACATCACTTCGCGGCCGGCGCCTTCAATGTTACCGAGGTCGCGAATTTCCGCTGCGTCATGGAAGAAGCAGAAGCGCAGAAAGCGCCGACGATCATCGCGATCGCCGTCAATGAGCTTGACTTCTGCGGCCCTGAATTTTACAGCTATGTCCGCACGCGGCTGTTGGAAAGTCCGATTCCGTTTGTGCTGCATCTGGATCACGGCCGCACGCTGCAGGATATTCTGCGGGCGATTCAGGCCGGATTCACTTCCGTTATGTTCGACGGTTCCGAGCTGCCGTATGAGGAGAATATCCGCCAGACGAAAGCGGTTGTCGATCTCGCCCATCTAGTCGGCGTTTCCGTCGAAGGGGAAGTCGGAACGATCGGGATTATGAACTATTCCGATGAAGGGGGAGTCGATCATATCATCTACACCCGGCCAGAAGAAGTCATTGATTTCACAGCGAAAACCGGCGTCGACAGTCTGGCGGTCGCGATCGGGACTTCGCATGGCTTATATCCGGAAGGCTTCGTGCCGAAACTGCAGCTGGACTTGTTGAAAGAATTGAAACAGGTCAGTCCGGTGCCGTTGGTGCTGCACGGTGGTTCAGATAATCCGGATGAGGAAATCCGTCAGGCATGTCAGATCGGTATCCGCAAGGTCAACATTGCCAGCGATTACAAGGCAGCCTATTCACGGAAACTGAACGAAATCATGAATGAAACCGGCGAATTCAAGTTCTCAACCTTGATGCCGAAGGGTTTTGAAGCGGCGCGCGCGGTCATCCGGCACAAGATGGAGCTGTTCGGCAGCGTCGGCAAAGCGTCTGCTTATTGGGAGAAATTTCTATGAAAAAGATGGCGATCATCCATACCAGCGCCGTGTCGCTGCAGGATCTGACAGCCTTGTGTCAAGAGATCATGCCGGAGGTGGAAATCATCAACATCATCGACGATAGTTTGTTAGCGGAGGTCAAGCGGAACACCGGGATCACCCCGGCTGTGATCAGCCGGATGTGCCGTTATGTTCAGTCGGCGGAATCATTAGGTGTTGATTTGATCTTCAATCAGTGTTCCTCGGTCGGGGAAGCCTTTGCGATTGCCAGCCGGTGTACGGCGATTCCCACGCTGAGAGTCGACGAACCGATGGCGGAAAAGGCAGTGAGTCTGGGTGCGCGGATCGGCGTAATCGCGACGGTGGCGTCGACGGTAAAACCCAGCTGCGATCTGATCCGGACGACTGCCCAACGGCTGGGCAAGGAAGTGGCCGTGCAGGAATATCTGGCGGCGGAAGCGCTGGACATTCTGATGAAAGAAAAGGATGTGGATAAGCATAACCGGATTGTTCTGGCGATGATTCAGCGGGCAGCGGCAGAAAACGACGTCGTTGTGCTGGCGCAGGGCAGCATGATCACCTTGCTTCCTTATTTAAATGAAATGACCATACCAGTGCTGACCAGCCCGCGCTCAGGCATCGAGCGCGCCTGGTCGATGCTGCAGGAGAAAGAGTGAAGTCCATGGAAGAAAAAACTTATTTTCACAGAGTGAATGAACTGACGCCGACGCGGTTCTGGATCAATAATGTGACGCAGGAAGAGGCGAAGCGGGCCTTGGCGGAAGGGGCGTGCGGCTGTACGCAGAATCCGGCGTATGTCTGGAAGATGATGCAGCGGGAAAGCGAGCTGCCGGAAATCCAACAGTTAATAATGCGGCTGCGGGATCAAGGCGTCGCCCGGGATCAGATTTTGATCGCCGTGCAGCGGGAGCTGGTCGGCCGCATCGCCAAACTCTTTTTACCGCTTTATCAACAGTCGCAGGGGCGATGGGGATATGTCAGTATTCAGGGGGATCCGTTCCATGAGGATTGCGATTCGATTGTAAAGACCGGGTTGTTCAATCGGGAAGCGGGCGAGAATATTATGATTAAGATTCCTGTTACGGAAGAAGGGTTAAAAGCCATCAGTATTCTGGCGGCTCAGGGCGTACCGATCAATGCGACGGAGGTGATGTCGGTTCGTCAGGCCATGGATGTCGGTCGGGTATATGCGGAAGCGACAAGCCATTGCGTCAGGAAGGCACCAATCTATTACTCGCACATCACGGGAATTCTGGACGAATATCTGTATAAAACAGTACAGGAAACGGAGGTCGCCATCGCCTCAGATGTGTTGTTTCAGGCCGGTATTGCGGCTACGAAAAAGACCTATGCGATGACCCGGACCCAATATCCGGATGTCGGCTTCATCGGCGGCGGTGCGCGGGGACTGCATCATTTCACAGAGATGGTAGGCGCTCAGGCTTGCGTTACGATCAACTGGAAGGGGACTGCCGATCAGTTGATAGATCAGAATCCGCCGGTGATCGAGCGGTTTGCCCAGCCAACGCCGCCCGCCGTGCTGGATGAGCTGCTTGAGAAGCTCCCGGATTTCCGTAAGAGTTATTGCCTGCATGCGATCGAACCTTCGGAATACGAAGCTTTCGGACCGGTCGTCCTGTTCCGTTCGTCATTTGAATCGGCGTGGAAACAGGCGCAGTCCTTGATTGACAGTTTAATCGGCTAATTTGATTATCCCTGGCTGAAAACAGTCAGGGTTTTTTGAATGATTCCCCCGGAAATCAACGATCAACGACGAATTTCAGCGCAATCGTTCAAAATCGTGCGAAGAATTAAAAATATGTTATAATATTAGCTTTTATTTTTGCGCTTAATTTTGAATGATAATCTTGAAAATCGGCGATAAACGATGAAATTCAGAGTTATCATTCAAAAACGTGCACGAATTAGAAAAAGTGATATACTATTTGGCTTTTTTATGAATGCTTGGATTAAAAATCAACGATAAACAATGAATTTCTCAGTGATCATTTAAAATTAAAAAACAGTTACCATTTCATGGTATAATTTATTTTTATGATCAATGTGGCTCTGATAAAAGAGTATTTTTGATGATCCGCAGGGTGAAGGCTGGTATTCTTTCAGCTTAAACGACCCGGGAGGAAACGATCCTTAAGCATTGAGCGTCATGGAGTGAATTGGGAAAAATTGTGATTTGTTCCCATGAGTTTAATTTTAAGAAGATGAAAAAAAGCGAAGCTGGATGATCAGATCGCTTTTTCTTTGGGTTCGGTTTTTACGCAGCTGCCAATTCAGCTTCAGGCGTCATTTCGATGAACTGATCAAGATCAAATGAGTACAGATAGGCGCGGATTCTTTTGTCCGGAATCATTTCGCGCAGACAGCGCAGATAAATTGAAATCTGCCGGGCATACAACATTTTTAACTGGTCGGCCTGGGCATGACGATCACTCTTGAAATCAATCAGTATAACTTCATTTTCATCCTGTGCGACATAGTCCATCTGCCCCTGAATTAATTCGTTGCCGGAAAGGACGGCGAAGGAGAATTCCTTTTCAACGGACATTGTTTGACAGTGCTGAAATAACGGCTGTTTGTTCAGCTGAAGCAAAAGAAGGATGTCAGAACGTCTTATTTCCGGAAGCAGGCCGCGGATCTGACTTTCCGTCCAATCTCCTTCCGGCAGGTGTTCCACCGCTTCATGCAGCTGGATGCCCCGCTGAGCTGGCCGGACAGCTTTACTTTTTGGAAACAGCGCAGGAATATATGCGGTCTGTTCTGTTTCCGACGGCGTCAGGGTGACCGGTAAGGGCTTTTCTTCCGTATAGCGCGGCAGGGAGATGACCGCTTTGCGGCGGTGCTGAAGCTGCTGGACCTCCCAGCGATCTTCAATCGTCCGGACTTTCCAGAAGCTGGAGTTACTTTCGCACATCGCGGATAAAATCAGGTCCGTCGTCCCTTTGCGTTCCAGCAGCGTGTTCATCGTTACCGGTTTATGCGGCAGCTCGCCTTTGATCGTATCGACCAGAATCATCTGATTCTGCGCCCGGGTCAGGGCGACGTAGAGAATCCGGATATTTTCTTCCAATTCTTCCAGCGTGATTTTATATTCGATCGCCTGCCGGATCGCGGTCGGCCGCTTAAACCGCCATGGCAGCTCCAGCGCCGGCAGGCCGATCCCCAGATCCGCATCCGCAATGCACGTTTCTTTTTTATCCATAATGTCGATCCGGCTGCTCGCCCAGTAAAAGACGACAGGAAACTGAAGACCTTTGGATTGGTGAATGGTCATCACTTTGACAACGTCGTCCTCATTGCCAACGGGAATGGCTTCGGAGGTTTTTTCCTCGCTCACCTGGTCGATCATCGCGAGAAAGCCGGTCAGCGAATCGGAATGCTCGGCGCTGTATTGTTCCGCTTTCTGGCGAAGCAGGTCACAGTTGGTCCGCTGCTGAGCGGTACAATGCTCTTCATAAAAGTGATGAATCTGAAACAGCGCGTCAAGCAAAGCGCACAATCCCAGCTTTTGTGCGATGTCGTTTAACCGCTGCCGGTCAGCGACCAGCGGATGATGTTCTTCTTTCAGGATATCGAAGATCGGCCGGCGCTCCCGCTTCATTGCCAGACGTGCCAATTCCTCGTCATCCGCCTGATAAAAGTCAGAGGATAACACGGCGGTTAACGATAAATTATCGGCCGGATTGATCAGAATTCGAAACCAGGAAAGCAGAATCTGCATTGCTTCCGATTGATAGAACCCTGCTTTCGCGTCGATGTAATAAGGAATGCCTGCCTGATCGAAAGCTTGCTTCAAATGGGATTTAACCGCATGGGAACGCACGAGCACGACGTAATCTTTCCATTGCCGGAAGTCTGAGGTTTCGTGCATCGTTAAGATCTGTTGGGCGATGTACTGCGCTTTGATCTGATTGGCGGCGAGATTTTCCGCCCCCTCATCCTGATCCTTCAGCGCTTTGGTCATCAGCGCATGGAATTCAACCGGATAGTTGTCCTGCTTCTGAGCCGGAGCGCCGGTTTTTACGCAGTCGTGATCGGTGTATTGATCGGAACAGCCGGGAATGTTCATCAGCCGCAGAAACAGATCATTGTTGAAATCGACGATCATCTGCTTGGAACGGTAATTGCTGGAAAGGTGAATAAAACAATTTTCCGGCCGGGCGTCGTTCATCAAATTGCGCATGATCTGCGGCTTTCCGCCGCGGAACCGGTAAATCGACTGCTTGACGTCGCCGACGCGGAAGACGTTTGCGCCGCGGGAAATCAGATTGATGATCGCATTCTGCAGATCATTGGAATCCTGGAATTCGTCGACCATGATTTCATCAAAGCGCTCCTGATACCGCTTCGCGGCCAGATTGTTTTCCGCGGTTAAAATCTGATAGGCGAAATGTTCCATATCATCGAAGTCGATCCCTTCCTGCGCTTCCTTCAGCTGTGCATACAGCGCAAGGTAGTCGAGCGTCAGCGCCGTTAACGGCTTTATGATCGCATAGGTCAATGTCAGGTCGGAAAGCAGGGTTTCCTCGGTATAGGTCCGGCTGACAAGATCCTTTGCCAGCGCGTTGAGCTGTTTGCGCAGCGCGTTGAAATCCAGCGCGTCTTTCAGCGTACTGATCTTGGTCTGGATCGCGCCGAACAACGCGCGGCGGTATTCCCGGTAATCGTAATTTTTCGCAGCTTGAATCGCCGGCGCCAGCTTGCCAAGGAATAGAAGAACCTCGTTGGCCTGCTTTTCTTTGTCGGGATACGCGTCGAATAATATCCGCTGCATCTGGACGGCGCAGTCTTCCAGCCGTCCCGCTTCTACGGCGCAGCTTTCAAAGAAAGCTTCTTTTGCCGGGGAAGGCAGCTGATCGAGACGGGCGATCGGCGCGTAAGCTTCCGCTGCCGTTCGGATCCAGGCTTGCGGATCCTGCGACCCGGACGCTTTGGCCGAGATCGTCAGCACCGCTTTCTTCAGCTCGGATACATCCTCACTGCGGCTGGAAAATGTTTGCAGCAGTGTCGTAAACTGCCCGGGATCCTGCGCCATCTGCTTCCGGCAGGCGTGGGTAAACGCCTGCTCCTTCATCTGCGCTACTGCCGCATCGTCAAAAATCCGCTGGATGCGGGCCGGGTTTAGTCCGATCAGGGCGTAGTCGGCTTGAATGATCGACAGACAGAACGAGTGAATCGTGCTGATATGCGCGCTTTGCAGCAGGATCAGCTGCTGGCGGCAATATTGCGCTTCCTCTTCGTCCAGATCGGGTTCCTGCAGCTTGTCGTTCAGACTTTGCAGCAGTCGTTTTTTCATTTCGCTGGCTGCTGCTTCGGTGAAGGTCATCGCGACGATGCGGTCGATGCTGATGTGGTCTTCGAGCATCCGTTTCATTAACCGCGCGACCAGGACGGTTGTCTTGCCCGCTCCGGCTGAAGCAGAAACCAGAATGTTATGATCGGTCGTATGAATCGCCTTGAGCTGTTCCTCACTCCATTGAATCGCCATCCCGCACCTCCTTTCCTTCTTCTTTGCCAACCAGCGCCGCCGGTTTTTTCGGCGCTTTGCGCAGCCGGCAGACAGGTTTGAAATCACAGAATAAACATGCGCCTTCAACCGGATCCAGCTCTATCCGGCCTGCGCTGAGCTGTTGGACCAACAGCTGGTAAAGTTCCAGAATCAGTGCCTGGACATTGTCGAAGTCTTTCAGGCTTCGGACTTTGACCTGACCGTCTTTACAGGTTAGTCCCTGTACGTGCGTGCCGTCGTAATCCAAACCTTCGCACTCCTTCATCGTCCAGCCCTTGAGCTGATGGCTGCTTTGCAATTCGCTCATCCATTCATCGCGGTCAACGTCTTCAATTTCCATACGCCGGCCGTTCAGCGAAGCTTCGCTGACGCTGATCGTTTCATTTTTTAAGGAACAGTAATACGCGCCGGCCGGTTGCAGCCCGAGCTTGCGGACGGCAATGATCAGGTAGGTTAACAGCTGCAGCTGGAGTCCGGCTTTGACCCTGGCTTCGCTGAGTGTTTTGGCGGAGCTTTTGTAATCCAGAATCCGCAAGTCGTTGAGGCAGGTGTCAATGCGGTCGATAATTCCATTTAAGCGCACGGTGACGCCGCCGGTTTCAAGCAGATCTTCTTCAAAGCGGAGTTCCTGAAAGGCGGGTGCAAACGAAGTGTTTTCCTCCATGGCGGCCAGCGCCTGAAGCAGCTGCTTTAAATTCAGCTGCATCCGCCGCTGAATCTGGTCGATTTCGGCATGTTGATCAGGAAACAGAGCGTCGAGCTGCTGGAAATAAGGATTCAGGATCGCGTTTATTTCTGTTTCGCTGAGGCTGGCGTAAGCCTTGCCCTGAGACCGGATACCCTGTTCCAGCAGCGCGTGCTGGATCGTACCGGTTATGGCGGCATCTACCGTTGTCAAACTGCCTCTGGATAAGCGCAGACCGCTTTTGAGGAAGTAGGCATAAGGACATTGGAAATAAGTTTCAAAGGAAGAAATACTGCCGCGCAGCACATGATCCGGGGCAAACAGACGGCGGGCGGTATCCGGCGATAGCTGATGCCGCTGATCGGAATAGACCTCGTTTTGAACCAGCGGCCACAGCACGGCGCGGGTGGCCGCGCGCTGTTCAATTTCAAACGCGACGTCCCAGCTCTTGCCTTCGTAGTTGCCGGCAGCGTAAGAATAGATCAGGCAGTGGGATGCGCTGGTGTAGATCCATTCCAGCTGGCGAGTGTAATGATCGTAGCGCTCAGCCTGGGATGGCATCGAAGTGGTCTTCAGATAATCCTCGTCAAAGATCCCGGTGGCTGCGATATTTCCCGGGAAACTATTCTGATCCGCGCCGAAAAGAATTGTCAGCGGCCGGCAGGGAAGCGGATGCTTCAGATCGGTGATCGCGATTCGGCCGTCGACTTCTTCGCTGATTTCCAGCTTTTTCTGCGCAAGCAGCGCCATGAACATGTCGAGAGCTCCCGGCTGTTCCAGCAGATCCCAGCAATCCTCCAGCGTGGTCTTCAGATTTAATAACGCCCGCCGTTCCAATTCGTCATTTAAGCAAGAATGCTGACGAAGCAGTTCATAGCAGCGGGTGAGCTTTTCGCTCAGCGGGACATCCTCCAGCAGCGGAAGCAGCCAGGGAAGCAGCTGTTCATGCACGCTCTGAGCCTGCGATTCCAGCCGCAGCAGATTTTCTTTTTCAATGATATTGAGCAGTGTGTTGCTTTCCAGCGCCTGCTGTACATGCGTGAAAACCGGCTTGCACAGATCGTTCAGGTCAAAAACAAACTGTGTCAGATACTGAACATACGCCTCGGAAATCAACGTCGGATAGGTTTTCAGCTGCAGCGTTGTCAGAACCGCCGCGATTGACGGCGCGCGGGTCAGCGACACCAAAGCGTCAAAGCAGCGCAGGATTTTCGATGGTTTCTGATAAGCAACCTGGGCCGCCGGCAGCTGGTAACGGGTCAGTACGGAGCGGACCAGCCCGCCGTCGCGCTGACTGTTGCACAGAATGATCATGACTTCCTCCGGCTTCCATTGCTCGCGCAGCAAAAGCTGGGCCAGCCCCTCTGCTTCCTGCCGGGAATTCAGCGCCTTGTAAAACCGCGTTGTCCGCGGCTGCGCCTGCTTCAGCGGCTTGAACCGCAGCCCCTGCGCCTTCAAAGCATCAAGTAAACGCTGCTGATGCAGATCCTCGATCCAGCCGGGCGTGCACTCGGCCCCGCTGAAATCGAGCGTCTGGATTTCGGCGAGAAAACGTTCTTCCTGCAAATGTGTAAAAGGAAGATCGGCGATCAAGGCCAATAACGCCTTCAATTCCCGCTGCCCTTCGCTCTTTTCCGGCAGCTCAGCCAACGTCAGCCCGTAATCCTGCATCAGTCGCCGAAACGCAATCAGCTGGCGATGAAAATCAGGATAACGCACCATTTTGCGATAGACCCGGCAAACGCTCTCTGCCCCCTGAATCCGCATCGACGCCATCAGACTGTCCCGCGTCGCGTTTTCATTTGCCATCGCCTGCGCACGGATCAGTCCGGATACCGTCCCGAGGGCATAATGCGTCAGAAACCGCCCGTTCTGTTCCTGAATCTTCGCTTTGATCAACAGGCTGTGCAAATACCCCGGCGCCAGTAAATTTGGAATTTTCATGATGATCGCCTCCGCTGTTTTCAATATGCTTCATTTTATCATAGAAGCCCGTCCGCGGCAAAAGCCAGAACTTGCCTGAAAACGCAAAAACAGACGAATTTCAGGTTCGTCTGTCAGCGATTAATCAACAAAAGTGTCTGATTCTCGTCCATCGCCAGTTTTTCAAGCGTCGGATGCGAAGCTTCAACGATCAATGGGGCCGATCGCATGCCATCGTCGTCCATTGTATATGTTTTTCCTTCCCGCATGCCCCGCAGAAGAATCTTCAGCGCCGTGCGGAATTTGTCCGAACTGCCGTGAATCGCAACGATATTGACGGTTTTAACATATTCGTAATTCGGCGGATTAAGCTGGTCGTTATAGCGTGGTTCATACTCGCCCGGCGGCAGGATCAGCTGCAAACTGCCGTAGCCCAGCTTTGGATTCTCGCGGAAAACGATCTCGTCAAAAGCAAACGATAAATAAACTCTGTCCAGATCATCCGTTTCCATCAGATGGATGATTTGCGGCTGAAACAATTCCGGGAAATCCTGGCGGATCGGAACCTCTTTAAAACTGGAGAATTCGACCATCGTCAAGGGGACGCCAATGCCTGTGATCACCACGCTGATGATCAGCGCGATCAACAGCGGCCGTTTTTTCGTCGCCGGATGCACGATCCGCCACAAGGCGGCGACCGCCGTCTGGAAAATCCCGATCAAACCCAGACAGATCAACATGAGGCCCCACAGCTTCGCGCCTTGAAATAACAGGAAAACCAACAAGCCGAAGGCAAAGCAGAACGCAAACTCGCCCAGTCCCAGCGGAATCAGAATCATCAGCGTGATCAGCTGGACGATCCCGATCATCAGCCGGGCGGCAATTTTTCCAATCCCCCAGCCCTGCTTTTCAGCCGTTTTTTCCTCATTATTATAATAAGGGTAACGGCCGCGCGGCTGAATCAGCGGATCGATCGGATCTTCCAGAATCCGCGGTTCGTCGAATTCCTGACTGAACGCCTCGTCGATTTCCGCTGCGATCTGCTCTTCCGTCTTCGCCGCCGTTTCCGCCTGGGCAAAGGCTTCTTCCTCTTTGCGCTGCTGCGCTGCTTCGTTTTCCGTCTTCGCAAGATTTGAATTTACAGTTTGCGGGACGCCGATTTGGGGAGAGCAGGCGTCGTCATGGCGCCTGCCGAAATTGAACCGGAGCGGTTTTTCAAACAAATCCCGAAGGGTGACCGGCTTGTTTTCCAAACCCTGAGAAATAAAGCTCGCCATCAGCAGGACGACCAGGCAGAGATAAATCAGGTTGATCGCCAGACGAACGAAGAAGTTCAAAGCTGCCGCTAAAAAGCCCGGCAGGATGGCGCGCAGAAGACTGACGATCAGGGCTTCCAGCAGGGAAAACGGGATTTTCATCAAACCGACGATCACCAGTGCGATCAATACCAGCGCGATCAGCCGGATCATGGCCTCGACGCTGAGGGTGTTGAAGTGTCCGGCGAAGTAGCTGACCACGGAGTCGATCCCCTGGGTCATCACGTCCACCACATTGTCGATGATATCCCGGCTTGAATCGCGGGTGTACTTTTCGTTGATTTTGTACGCGCTGAGAATTTCCCGCGCCAGATCGTCGAGGTTGCCGAAGTCGGCGACCGCTTCATCCTCGGTTTTGCCTTCCTGCAGCTTGTTGTCGATATACCCGGAATACTCGTCCAGAATATCCTGGATTTCATCGCGTTTCAGCAGATGCAGCTTGTGTTCTAATTTATCAAGAAATTCCTTCTTGGTCATCGTGATTTCCCCCTTCCAGGAATAGATTTAATTGCTTGGAAAATGCCAGCCATTCCGTTTTGAGCTGATTCATCGTTGTCAATCCCAGCGCGGTGATGCGGTAATACTTGCGCGGCGGTCCTTCGGTAGATTCCACCAGGTAGGTTTCGAAATACTTTTCGTTGGTCATCCGCTTGAGCAGCGGATAAATCGTGCCTTCGTTGACTTCGACGACTTCGCAGACCCGCTTGACCAATTCGTAGCCATAGATGTCGTGCTGACTGACGACAACCATGACGACCAGATCGAGCACGCCTTTTTTAAATTGTGCGTTCATGGCGATCCTTCCTTCTGATTACCATGCTAAACCCACTACTTTGCATTGTCAAGTAGCTAAACAAGATAATTTTGCCAGTTTTTACGGCTTGGGGACAAATTTTACTTTTTTTTATTGCCTGATTGTGATAAAACAGATATAGAAGAAACGAAACAGGGGGACCAAACGAAATGGCAATTTATCAAATCTTAGAAGAAATTAAAGATGTCAGAAAAGAAGGAGAGCTGTGCGAGTTCAACGGCTACCTGGAAGATTACCTGGAAGTCATTGATTCTTCCGAAGATCAGCCGATGAAGGATATCCTGCACGCACTGTTTGAAGAAAATCATGATTTGAAGATCTGCGTGAATCTGCGCGCCGATATCAACCGGCAGGTGATTTCCAATCAGATCATCCGGTATAAAGATGCATTTAAGCTGCAGGGGCATCCGGTGATCTGCCCGATCATCGTTTATGGCAAGCAGGACGATGCCGAACGCGCGCTGATCTTAGTCAAGCACAGCGACCGCAGCTATCTGTATGCCAAGGGTCTCTATTATACGCTGACGGAGCCATACAGCTTCCTGGCCGACTGCAAGAACGAGCTGGTCGCAGTGACCGCCGAGAGTGTCGACGGCGTTCTGGCGACGTTCCGCAAGCTGTTCAGCGTCAAGGCCGGCGCACTGCAGCGGGAAGCGGACCGCAGCCGTTTCTCCAACTATGAACAGCTGAAGAAGGATGCGCTGGACGAAGCGGAAGCCGTCAGGGAAAATGCGGAAACCGAGCTGCACGAAGCGGAAGACAAAGAAGCGGCGATCTATTCGCTGGTTGTTCGTTGGTTCTTGTTGAAAAAAGTGGTTTACGTTCAGTACATGGTCAATAAAGACATGCTTCAGAACGTTCATGAAGGCAACATCAAGAAACAGCGCAATCAGGCGAAGATCAACGCTGACGAAATCCCGTTCATCTCTTACAGCGAACTGTGGAGAAGCATCTAATCCAGTAAATCAAGCGGCAGTCATGGGAAAATCACTCATGACTGTCTTTTTTTTGTGTTTCGGCATTTTTCATTGAGCAATCGCTTAAAAAATCCGGAATAAGTAGAAAATCTAACCAAAAAATAACCTCGCTTTGATAGGATATAACCATCAGGAGGTGCATCGAGTGCAAAAAGAACGGGTATTCTGGTTCTTAAACCGAATGATCTTTCCCCTTCCCGGGAAATCTGATCAAAAAATGACGCTGCGGCAGTCCGCGCAGAGGTCCAGGATGAACTTCCGTAACGGACTGACAGAGAAGAATCCGCCAGGACCGGTATCCTGAGTGCAAAGGATTCGGATTCCACGGTATAAAAGTTTCAAATATTCTGAGAGGAGCAGGAAAATGCAAAGAAGTCTACAAAATCTGATGAATAAGCTGTTGAAAACCGGCGTAGCCATGATGTTGGCTCTGACCGCAATAAACTATCAGTCCGTCATGGCGGAAGGCGCTGAGCCGAAACAGCCGGGCGAAGGGAATACGGAAATGCGGGAGGGTCAGAATAATGATCAGGAATCGGAAGCCGGGAACACTCCGGCGACGGCTGATCCGGTGAATTCGCCGACGCCGACCCCGGAAGTCGCGCCTACGGCAACCCCGGAAGTCATGCCGACCTCGACTCCGGAGGCCACCCCGGCAACAACGCCGACTTCGACGCCGGAAGCCACCCCGGAAGTCACCGACTTCGACGCCGGCGGGCGATGAAATCCTGAATCCCGATCTTGAAAATTCACAAACATTCGATTACAAGATCACCTATGTGATCGAGCCGGAAGCAGCGGCAATGATCGAAGGCCCATCCGGCATGAATGCGGAAGACGAAGCTGTCTTCACGGTTGAACCGGCTCAGGGATATCAGATCGTCAGCGTCATGGTGAACGATGAACTGACAGAGCCGATGAATACGGCGGATGAAACAGAAACAGACGGCGCTGAAAAAGTAGCCGTGCAATATTCCATTGCCTCAGCGCAAGACGATGTCACTGTCGTCGTAGCACTGGAAAAAGAGGAAACCCGCATGCCTGCCGCCGTCTATACCGCTGAAACGGAAGACGCAATCATCACGGTATCCGCACCGGAAGGCGCATTTAGTGAAGAAGTCCGGCTGCAGGCTGAAAAGATTACGCAGCCGGAGGCACTGGAAGCCGTGGCCGATCAGGTTGAAGACGCGCTGGATGAAACGCAGCTCCTCGTCGCTCTGGCCGCTTATGATCTTACATTTTACGCGGTGAACAGTGGGGAAGAAGTGGAGCCGGACAGCGGTGTTTCCGTCAATATCAGCTTGAAAGCGCCGCTGACGGAAACCCTTTCAGAAGTTGCTCAGGAGTCGGAAGTGCAGGTTGTGCACGTGCCGGACGACGCGGCGGCTGAAGTCGTCGCCTCTGCGCAAAATGCCAAAACTACTGAAATTACCTTTGAAACAGAAAGCTTTTCCACCTATGTCATCACGATGACGACGAAGGCGGCAGCCGGGTATAACGATAACGTTTACGCGACGCTGCAGGCGGCCATCAACGCCGCCGCGCAGGCAAACGATGCCAATCCGGTGATCGAGCTTCAAACTGACGTTGCCGAAAGCGTGACCGTACCGAAGGCGAAATTTGCGCAGCTGACGATTCATTTGAACGAAAAGACCTGGACGACAAACGGCGCATCGGCGATCACCGTCGGCAGCGGTTCCCTGAAAATTGAAAACGGAACGATGGAGGCGGCGGATGTTTACCGTCTGATTACCGCCAACGAAGCCGATGTATCGGTAACGAACGTTACATTTCTGGGCGGATACAACATTGACAACGAAGAAACAATCTTGATCAACAGCAACCGAAAATCCGCAGGCGGCATGGTGCTGGTGGTTAACGGAAATCTGACCGTGGACGCCTGTACGTTTGACGGCGCAGCCAAAGGAATGGTGAGTGACGTCGTTTACGGCGGCGCGGTCGCCATGATCTCCGACGACGCCGATCAAACGCTGGCGTTCTCATTGACCAATTCAACGTTCAGGGGAAATCTGGCGCAGTATGGCGGCGCAGCAGCCCTGATCATCGACGGTCAGGCCGCTGGCAGAACGATTGATCTGACAGTTGAAAATTGCGAGTTTGCCGATAACCGGTATCTGTCTAACGGCGGCGCGCTCTACGCCACAATCAATAACGCCAACTCCAACCCGACCTTCAACGTCACGATCAACGGCGGGCAGTTTGCAAACAATAAACCGCTGGCCAACAGAGGCAACGGCGGTGCGCTGAGTATCCAGGGACAGACAAACGCTGACGCTTCGCTGAAGATTGCCGGCACGACAATCACCGGTTCGCAAGCCTTGAGCAGCTATGGCGCAGCGATCTCTGCCGAGAAAATTCCGGTGACGTTAACAAACGTTAAAATCAACGACAATATGACCTCAGGCAATGGTACGGTCTACGTAACCGAGAGCAGTCTGGTAGTGAAGGATTCCGAATTCAAACAAAATTCCGCGTCCAGCGGCGGTGCGATTTATCTGAATAAACCGACGGCAGACTGCCTGTTCCAGAACACGCTCTTTGACGGGAACCAGTCGACCGCGACGTCGAAGTTCGCAACCAACGGCGGCGGCGCCGTATTGATCAACGCCATCCCGAATAACCGGAATCTTCAATTCGAGAACATCACGGCGATCAACAACAGTGCCAAATACAATGGCGGCGCGCTCTCGTTGAATGCCAGCGGCGCCAACGAGATTCACGTCGAGATCAGCGGCCGGATTGAAAACAACACGGCGGAAAATAACGGCGGCGGGATTTATCTCAATAAGATCAAAACGACGACACTGGCGGATGTGATCATTACCGGCAATACCGCGAACAAGACGTTTCAAGGCGTTGGCGGCGGCCTGTTTCTGGCGCCGGTCTCCGGAGCCGTTCTGAACTTGAACGACGGCACGCGGATCTACAAGAACTTTACGCCGCACGATACAATGGTCAACAGTCAGGCCGGCGCTGTCGGCGCTTCCTCTGAAATTCTGGCGGCGAACACCGCGTCCGCCAAAGCGACCATCAACATCGCGGAATCGGCCTTGAAAACGGAAACGGAAGACGCGATCTATACGCTGAACCTCTATACGCAGAAAAATTTAAAGGACTTGTATCAGGGCTATTACAGTCTGGTGGAAGTACCGAAGCGAATTTATTTAGCAGCCGACGAAACCTTCCATACCGGCGAAAACGACCAGGTAACCCGGACGTTGGCGGAAGCGGCGCAGGCAGCGCAGGATCAGGGACTGAATAAAATTTATGTCTGCACTACTGTCACGGTCACGGCGGCCGATGAGGAAATTCTGAATCAGCGCGGACTGACGCTGGTCCGCTGCAGCGAGCACCACGACTCCTCTTTGCTTGAGATCAAAGGCGAAGTGACGCTGGACGGCGCGCATCTGGACGGCGCCAGCATTGAAAGCCGGAATTCGCTGATTTCGGTCGGCAGCAACGCCAAATTGAACATCACTGGAACGACGCTGATTGAAAACGGCGTTGCGGACTACGGCGGCGGAATTATCGTGAATCAGGGCCTGCTGAACATGACCGGCGGTACAATCCGCGGCAATCATGCGACAAAGCTGGGCGGCGGCGTTTATGTCCAGGGATATAAGGCGGTCGTTAACTTTGACGGCGGCACGATTATCGGCAACCATTCCGCGGTTTATGGCGGCGGCGTCAACGTAAGCGATAAAGGAACGGTGAACTTCGGTCTGTATGACGGCCGGACGCTTGTTACCCAGAATACCAGCGTCAGCGAAGGCGGCGGTATTTGTTACGAATATTCGTCGCAGGGCAAGATCTATCTTGCGACCTTTACCGACAATGAATCCACGGCCAATTCCATGTATGTCAGCGGCGGTGCGATCTCGATCCAGCAGAACGCTTCGGTAGAAATGAAGAACCTGTATGCGAGCGGCAACCGCTCGACCAGCGGTTATGCGCACTATGGCGCGCTGTATACCTGCCCGACTGGGGAAACGGCGATCTTTGAGATCAACGGCGCACTGATCATCGACAACAAAGATAAGAACAATTACAGAACTACGGATATTTATCACAACAGCGGCCGGGACGGCAATCGAGTTTACGTTTCCGACGTAGCGCCGGGCGGCGGCGAGATCACATTTGTCCGCAGCAGCAATCCGGATGAAGTGCTCGACCGCAGCGCTTACCAGTATACGTCAAATTCCTTTTCGATGATCAGCCAGGCTTCCGAGCAGACCCGACAATGGGCTAAAGAAGCGGCCGAAGCGCACGGCGTCGTCGTGACCGGAAACCGGGGCGGCGGCCCGGGCTTCGCGATCGCCAACAACGGTCATTTACAGATCGGCTCCGATACCGAGGCATTGCAGGTGATCAAGACCTGGACTGACGCCAATGGCAAACCGTTAAAAGAACATCCGGATCAGGTGCTGGTCTACCTCATGCGCGATGGCGTATCGATCGATGAAACGACCCGCAAAGACGCCTCGGTCATCCTGTCCGAGGACAATAACTGGAATTATATCTGGACGAATCTGGAACCTGGCCATGACTGGACGATCGTGGAAGCGGGAATCGACGGATACTCGGCGATCATCAGCGAAAAGGTCAAGGCCGACGCACCGTTCAACGGCGAATTCGAAGTTGAAAATTTCTATCAGGTCAAACTGGATAACCGCAAGGATGCGCAGGTCAAAAACTATACCCTCTCTGTTGGAAAAACGGTGATCGAGCCGCAGCCTTCCGACGCGGTGTTTGAATTTACAGTCAAGCTGGGTCCGACAAAAAACAAGTTGTCCTATTATATCACGTCGGCCGACGGCCAGAAAGGCAAGCTGAAGCCGGTCTACGATTCGGAAAACCTGACGATCGTCTTAAAAGGCGGCGAGCAGTTTACGTTAACAGGTCTTACGCAGGGAACGGAATATTCCATCGAAGAAGCCAAAGGTGATTATCTTGTCTACATTGACGAGGTCTTCACGGAAGACCGCACGGCCTCCGGCGTCGTGATGAACAAGGCGATCGAGATTGCCTACACAAACATTGCCAAGGTCAACCTGGCGATTGAGAAACAGCTGCAGCGTTACAGCGAAACGTACAAAGGCGCAACCTTCGTTTTTGAAATCACCGGCACACCGGAGGATGAAAACAATCCGGCAGGAGCCTATAACAACATCGTCGCGCTCACTTTCAACAGCGCGGGTTCTGAAACCGTGGAAATCAACGATCTCCCTTACGGACTGAACTACACAGTGAAAGAAATTTACAGCGGCAGCGTGTATGATGCCGCAGGGGCGGATACCTTCCAGCTGCCGGTCTCGCTCTGGAGCGCGTCGGCGGATCAGATGCCGGAAGGCGTTACGCTGATGAGTGATGAAAACGGACGCCGGCTGGGCTTGAAGGTGACGGCCGTCAACGATTTCAACGAAAATCAGAACAGCGGCAGCGGCGTGATCAACAAGTATGCCGTTGACAACGGAAAGATCGAAGTCACGCCGGTTTACGAGAAGGCTGAATAAGGAGGAGTACCAATGAAAAAGAATTTCTGGAAAAAGCCCTACGGAGCAATCGCCTTGATCATGGCACTCGTTCTGGGCTTCGCCGTCAATCCGTCGCTGGCTTATTTCACGGATTATACGACGGCTGCCGGCACCGCTCCGGTTGCGCTGGAGCCTTCCCATACGGAGATCATCGAGATCTTAAACGGATTGGATAAACAGATTCAAATTAAAAATACCGGAACGTTGGAAGCGTTTGTCCGGCTGCGGATTTTCTATCCTGCGCTGGACAATCTGGATGTCAAGATCACTGCCGGCGCCGGCTGGGTTTGGGAGGAAGCGGAAAACTGCTGGATTTATACAGAAGTGCTGAAGCCGCAAGCGAGCACCACGGTCGTTCAGGTGGATGTCGACGAAACGAAGGCCGGAAGCCTGACGCAGGATTTCCAGATCGTCGTCGTTCATGAAAGCGTTCAGGCGCTCTATGACGGCGATCATCCGGATTGGAACCTGAGCTGGTCCCATGGAATGGAAAAGGGGGAATAAGCGGTGCGTAAAATAAAATATGGTCTGATCGCCTGCGCGGCCGTGCTGGTCATCGCCTTGGGCGTCGGTGCGGCCCGGGCAGTTCCGGCAGCCCGCAATGAAGAATATACGGCTGAAATCGCGACCAGCGAACTAACGGTCGGGCTTGTGGAAAACGGCGTGCTGATCCCCAATGAAGGCGAACTGTTGACGAATACGTTTAAGGAAAACGTCATTCCCGGCAAGAATTACACCGAAGAACTCAGCGCTGTGAATACCGGCGAGGTCGAGGAATATATCCGCGTCATCGTGACCCGGCGCTGGGTCAAAGTGGTCAAAAACGAAGATGGATCAACGACGGTGACCGAGATTCCGGAAACGGAACTGGATCCGGCGCTGATTCGGCTGTCGCTGAAGGATACCGACTGGATTGTTGCTCCTGCCTCCGGAAACAAAGAACAGGTTGTTCTCTATGGAAAACACATTGTAAAAGCTTCGGAAACGGTGATGTTCAATACAGAAATCTCCGTCGATCCGAAAGTCGCTTCAATCCTGACCCACACCGAATTGGAAAATGGATCGGTCGTGTCTTCTTATGATTACGATGCGGACAGCGTGCAGCTGCAGCTGATCGCCGAAGTGGACGCCGTGCAGGTCAATAACGCACAGGACGCGATCTTAAGCGCCTGGGGCGTGAAGGTCAACATTGCGGATGATGGAACTTTAAGTTTGGCGGAATAGGAGGAAAGTTAACATGAAGATGATGAAAAAAGCCATGAGCTTTCTGATCGCCGCCGGGTTTCTGATCACGCTGGCAACGCCGGTATCCGCAGAAAGTCAGACTGGATCGGATCAATGGCAGGTCGCGTTTGACGGGCAAAAGATGAAAGCCAATTATACCGCCGCGGATTTCGCTGACTCCTTCAGTGATCTGCAGCCGGGCGATACCGTCAGCATTGAGATTACACTGAAGAATGTCTGCGGGGAAAAAGCAGACTGGTACATTCAGAACAATATTCTGGATATTTTTGAAGAAGCGGATGCGGCCGATGGCGCGTATACCTATCAGTTAACCTATACGGAACCGGGGGCTTCAGCTGTGACCCAGGTGCTGTACGACAGCCGCTCAGTCGGCGGGGAAAGCACGGAAGGCGGCGCGGGCTTAAATCAGATCAATCCGACGCTGGGCAGCGATTATCTGTATCTGGATACGCTGGCGGATGGCGAACAGGCCAGGGTAACGTTAACCTTGGGACTGGATGGGGAAACGCTGTTAAACGCCTATCAGCGCAAATCAGCGGCTTTGTCGCTGTACTTCGCGGCAGAGATTGCCGAGACGACCGTAACGGTCAATGAAACCAAAACGAACACGATCGTGAATACCGTGGTGAAAACGATTGTTTCCCCGCTGACTTCCGATGGAAGCTCGCTGCCGCTGCTCGGCGCACTGGCCGTAGGCGCGGTGATCGTGCTGATCGTGCTGATCGGAATCAATAAACGCAGAAAAGCAAAGGAGGAACGGTAAGATGAAGAAAATGATGCGGGCGCTTGTCACATTCTTGACGTTATGCTCGTTGATCGCCAGTCAGGCTGCGGCGCTGAGGGCGGAAGAAAATCAGGGCTATGGCTATTCGCTTACGCTGTCCTCCGGTTCCGGAGCCTTTACTGAAATCATGGCTGATGCGGTGACGGTCAACGGTAATCCGGTTCAGGCAACCGCAACGGATCATGAAGTGACGATTTCCGGACTGCATTATGGCGACGCCGTGCAGCTGAATGTTCAAACTGCAGGCGCGGTGACGCACGCGGATGGTCGATATCATGTCCGCGGCTACCGCCTGAGCGGGCGCGACGCCGTCGTGGAAAACAATGAAGTCATTACGGTAAAAGGCGACGCCAGCTACGTTGTGGCGTACAGCGTACCGGGGAATCTGGTGGCTTACACGATTCATTACGAAGACGCCGAAGGACAGACGCTGGCTGCTTCCCAGACATTCTATGGCACGATCGGCGATCCGATTTCGGCAGCCATGCTGAACATCGACGGCTATGTGCCGACGCCGGCTTGCCAGCAGCTGATTCAGAACACGCGTCTGGCTGCGGAGAGCGCGGAGAATGAATTTACGTTTGTCTACGAAGCCTCCGCCGTCCGCACGACGACCAACACGAACGTGGAGACCGTAACGCGCACGGAAGAAGTGACGAATACAATCGGGGTTCAGGTCAACAATCCGCAGCCGCCGGTCAATAACGGCCAACAGGAGCAGCCGGTAGAAGTTGTAGAAGATAACAACACCCCGACAAACGGCGGCCAGGAAGTTCCGCAGCAGGAAACGGTGGAAGAAGCGGTAACGCCGCAAAGCGGCGGCCAGGCGGCAGGCGGAATGAATCTCTTCATGATCGGCGGTATCGTTGCCCTGATCGCTGTAATCGGATTGATTATCGTGGTTATGAAGAAGGAAAAAGAAGCTGACAGCGAGGAATAAAGGAGAAAAGAGTCGGTCCGGATTTATTTCCTCGTCAGAATGATTTAAAATGGAAAGGATTCCGGCGGGTCCATTCTGAAAAAACGATACGGACAACAGAAGTAAAAACAGAAGGACATCGCAGGGTGTCCTTCTGTTGTCTGACTGATTAAGAGGAATGGAAATATGAACTTGCTAAGACCGGGTAGGCTTTTTCAGCTGATCGCCCAGAAACATCAGAAGGGCGGCGGCCGCCAACAGCGCAAGCATGATGAATTTGCCGGAAGGACTGGATAAAAACAAAGCCAGAGGGCCCAGCCCGGGAAAGACCGCGACGACTTTGCCAATGAAGCGGGCATACGCGACCGGTTCGCGGTCTTCCGCCTGATTGGCGTCGCCCTTTGTGATCAACTGTGAATGTTCCGATTGATTTTCCACGACCCGGTGGGTGACGACGGAGGATGAAGCCGCGCCTGCGCGGAAAACGATGACCTCGCCGCTGGAAACGGCAGCGGGATCCGCCGATTTTGCGCAGACCAGACTGCCGGTGGGAATACCCGGTTCCATACTGCCGCTGGTTATGGCGTAAAGATGAAGCCCGGAAAGCGGGGGCAGGGTCAAAAATAAAATCAGAAACAGTGAAACTGAAATCAGAATCAGACCGGCGCCATGATAGACAACGCTCAGCCGGCGCTGTCCTGGCGAGGATAAATCCGTTTTGATTTGCGGTTGTATTTTCATATTCAGACTCCTAACGTTTATCTTCATTGTAAAGCGATTTGACGGGCAGTGTCAAATTAAAAGACAGAGGGAAGCGAGGAAAACGTCAGTGAGCGTTGTCAGCGCTTCAGACAGAAAGGGGGGAGCAGGATGAAGCAACGAAAAAAAACCGGACAGGAGCGTTTGATCTTTGCCGGTATGGCTGTCTGCATCGGCGTGTTGGTTTACTGCGCTTTTCAATTTAGCCGTTATATTGAGGAAAGCCGGAATCATCAGAAAGCCCGGGAAGAGGCTGTCAGCCGCTATGTGAGCGCGCAGCCGGCGGGTTCTGAAGATGCTGCGGACTTTTCTGTGGATTTTGCCGGACTGCGCTGCGTGTCAAAGCATGTGGTCGGCTGGATCCGCATTGCCGGATTGGAAGTTATTGATTATCCGATCGTTCAAGGCTCTGATGATACATATTATCTGCGCCATACCTGGGATGACCGCGTCAGCCGGTATGGAGCGATTTTCATGGAATGGGAGAATCAGCCGGACTTTAACGACCTGCATACGATTCTCTATGGTCACAGTATGAACGACGGAAGTATGTTCGGCAGCTTGAAGCAGTATGCCAATGCGGATTTCTATTCCCAATTCGGCGGAGAGATTACGATCAGCCTGCCTGCGGAAACACGGAGATATCGGATATTTTCCGTTGAATATGCGCAGCCGGACGCGTTTAACGTCTATACGATCGGCTTTGGTCACGATGAAACCTACGCGGAGTTCATCCAGGGCTTTCATGAACGGGCGTTATACAAAACCGATGTGGAAGCAACCCGGGCGGATTCGGTTCTGACGTTGTCGACCTGTTCGGATAACGGGGAGCGCCGGTTTGTCGTTCATGCCCGGCTGGAGTCTGTCCAGCCGCATAATTCATGAGAAAGCAGGGCGATCCAGCTCTGCTTTTTTTTACCGCATCGTGAAACCGGAGCTTCGTGGAAATCCTTGAAACCTGTGCTCGCGTTTAACACGTCTTGTGGACATTGAGGAAAGATTTATCAGGAGAAAATAATAAATTCTATAATTATATATGATTTGTGAATAATTTATTCGACAGGTTTGCGCCTCCATGATAGACTAAGGAAAAGGGAGGAAACTTTGATATGACAATGCAGGTCAGCTTTGAAAAAATCGACGTCACCCCGGCGCTGCCGGTCCGGCTTTCCGGCTTCGGCAAGATCCGCTGGGCACAGACTGCCCATGATCCGCTGTATGCCCGTTTGCTTTTGTTCAGCGGGGAACAGGAGACGCTGTGGATCCAGATCGACTGGTGTGCGGCGGACGCCATGCTTTACCAACAGATTGCGGAATTAACGGGGATTCATGCGCCGCATCTGATCCTTTCTTCGACGCATACGCATTCCGGCCCCTGCGGCACGGTGCGCTGCGATCAGGGAATTCTAAAGGGACTGGAACCTGTTTTCGGCGAGTATAACGCCTGTTATGTAACGGAAACCGCCCGGCGGATTGCGGCGGGTGTCGAGCGGCTGCGGACGCAGAAACAACCGTTTGCGTGGCGGATTCTGCGCGGTACCGTCAGCGGGTTGGGGACCGACCGGCATGATCCAACGCTGCCAAGCGATCAGGACGCGTTTGTTCTGGAACTGATCACGCAGGATAAGAAACGCTGTCTGTGGACGCGCATGGCCTGTCATCCGACGGTGCTCAACGGTGAAAATCTGATGTTGAGCGCAGACTTTCCGGGCGCGTTGGAAAGCTGCTTCGCGGATGCGGAGATGGTCGCCTTCGTCAACGGCAGCTGCGGCGATATGAGCACACGGTTTACCCGCCGGGAATCCAGCTTTGCGGAAATGGAGCGAATGGCGCAGCTGGCGGCCGATCAGCTGAAAACGCTGCTGAACCAGCCGGAGCCGCTGTCCCCGGGCGCGAATCTGACGCTTGAGGTTCATCAGAAAACCTTCATGGTTAAGGCCAAGGTCCTCGATTCGGTTGAAGTCGCGGAAGAAAAAGTAAGGACGCTGAGCGCACAGGTCAAACAGGCACGCAGGGAAGGCGCTGATGCCAAAGCACTGCGTTTATTGGAATCGCTGAAAGAAGGTGCAGAGAATAATTTACTGTCCTGCCGCAACGCTTCCGGTCTGCGCGAGATCCCGCTGTCAATTTCCTGCATTCAGCTGCCTTCCGTCAAGCTGATCACCGTGCCGGTCGAGCTTTTCAGCAAGCTGAGCAATCCGGTGAAGGCGCGCTGGAACGCGGAATTCATCGGCTACACCAACGGCTATTCGCTGTATATGGCGGATGAAAACGCCTATGACCAGCAGTTCTACGAAGCGATGAGCAGTCCGTTTGAAAAGGGCGCCGGAGAACAGCTGATCCGTGAGATCGGCGACTGGCTGGCAACGTTATAGAAAGAACTCCCGGAATGGGGCAGAACAGGAATCCGGAGGATATAGATGGATTTCAGCTTTATTTCATCGGTGATTGAGATTTGCGGGCGGCCTGTTTCAGGCCGCTTTTCAAATCTTTGTCTTGAGTGCGGTTTGAAGCGTCATAAGCGTGAACGATTTCCCGCGCACACGTTTTAAATCATGGTATAATAAACGCGAGTTTATAAAATCAGACTAGCGCTCCAGAACTTGAGCAAGGGGGAACAAAATGAGAAATTCCTGGATATTTCCGGTGTTGTTTTTTATGGTTATCTTTGGATTTGGCGGGATCTTCAGCGGCTTGCTTTTTCCGCTGATCATCTTTTTCATCATTTATAAATCAGTGACAAAGAATAATGAGGAGCGGCAGACAATCCGCCGGCGTTCTTCTTCCGGGCAAAGCCGCACGCGTCTGTCCGGCCGGCAGAGCGATCTGGTCAACGAAGCGCTGAGCCGCTATTTCCGCACGCATGAAAAGCTGCCGCTGCTGGAAGAAATCAGCCTGCGGCCGGAAAAGGCGGAATACACCGGACTGCGCAATCTGGTCCTGCTGAAGGACGACGACTGCATCGGCACGCTCGACGAGTTCGGCGAACGCTATCCGCGGTTGTATAACGAGATTCTGCGCTTACTGGTGGAGTTCGCCAAACAGCCGCAGACGGAAGAAAAACCGCAGACCACGGCTGATCAGAAACCAGAAGTCCCGGCGGAAGAAGCCGATTTGCCGCAGGCAGAGCCGGCTCAGCCGGAGCTGGATCGGGCGGAAGCCTATATTGAAAAAATCAACGCTCTGAATACCGAGATTGCCAACGAGTCCATCACTAACGGCCTGTACCAGACCTGCGCGCTGTTGAAACATCTGGCGATCGCTGAGGAAAAATTCCCGGAGAATAAAGATAAGCTCGACAAGCTCTATCAATACTATCTGCCGATTCTGCTGGACATTCTGGAAAATTACAAGAACATCGGCCAGTCTGCGTCCAATCATGAAGATTTCCATGAAGCGGAGGATCGCCTGAACAAGACGATCATTCTGATCAACGAAGCGATGAAAACGATCAGCGCGACGATGGCGGAAGACGATTTGATGAGTTTATCCGCTGACATGACCACGCTGGAAGCCCTGTTGAAAAAAGATGGTCTGGTTCAGGAAGGCACGCTCTCCGGCGTCAGAAAGTAGGTGAATCCATGAGTCAGAAACGTAAAAACACCGATTATTTAGATGATTTGTTTGATAAACACTTCAATGATAAAGATTTCATGAATACCAACCTCGCCGATTTCGGACAGATGGTGCGCGACACGATCAATGAGGAAGCCCGCAAACAGGGCTACGATACGATGAGCGATCTGATCAGCGGCGAGATTCAGGAGGGTCTCAGCGGCAGCAGCCGGACCCGCAAACGTCCGGTCAGCGCCGCCGTGCATCGCCGTCACGGCCGTTACCGCACGCGCTATGAGTATGTGCGGGAGATGCTGGAAAACGTCGTGTATCCTCCGCGTCAGCGCGGCTATTACCGCGATGGGCATCAGGATGCACTTCAGCGCTATCTGCGCCGCATGGCGATCAACCAGAATGATATGATGATGTATGAAAAGATCGTCGACGAGGAAATCCGCAAATATTACCAACAGAATTCCCGTCAGCGAAGCAATAAATATGACGAGGGCTATTACGACGGCCTGAAGCTCGTCGCGCGCGCGTTGAAGCAGTCACGCGATTTGATGATGGAAGAGATCAGCGACCGGCTTGCGGCCGCGCTGAAAGTCTATTAGAGGATAATCCATGGCAAAGGATAATGAAAAAAAAGATCTGGAACAGTTGATGAATTCGATGTTCCGCGGTCACCGGCTGAATACCGTTTCGGCCGAAGACTATCTTGAACAGGTTAAAAAAAGTCAGAATGAAGTGCAGACGGGTCTGGATCAGGCACAGTCACATCAGAAACAAGTGGAGGATACGCTGAGCACGACGGAAAACGCCGTCGATCAGCTCAACGCGATCCTGCATCAGCAGAGCGAGGATTTACAGAAACAAGCAGAGGCCCTGCGCGATCAATCCCGCGATCTGGGGTTTACCGATCAGGATTTTGCGAAGCTGCAGGCCGAGGTGCAGAAGGATTTCGGGATTTCGGTCGACGTCGAGAATCATCAGAAGCGGCAGGCTCAGGATCTGCGGGCCGTGCTGAATGGAATGCAGGAAGCCGCAAAACAGACGGAGACCGTCGTTTTAGGTCAGGAACCGTTTCTGGCGGATTTGGCGCGGGCTTTTTTCCGCCCGTTGGCCAGCGGGCAGCCGGAGGACCAGCTGCGCAATGTGTTTGTGATCAGCGGCCCGGCCGGCAGCGGCCGGCATCTGGCCCTGGCCACGATGATCAACATTCTGGCGGAAAAACACTGGCTGGCCAGTGCGGAGGTCGTGACGATCAACGGCTCGCATTATGCCGGCAGCGATCAGGAAAAAGTCTTCATTCAGGACATTTACGCCGCTTCCTGCGCACCGGCGGAAGTGATCGTGATCGAACAGGCGGAAGCGCTGTATCCGCCGTTTCTCAACCAGCTGATGAAGCTGTGTCAAAATGAAGAAGTGACGTTAAACAAGCGCTATGTTTTGAATAAAGGAAAACAGCTGGTGGAAGCCGGCAGCTCATTAGTGACGCAGACGGTGTCCACCTTGAAGCTGACGAACAAATATATCGTCTTTCTGACGACTTCACGCAAGGCACTGATGCAGAACTTCCCGAATTCGATGGTGGAACAGATTCTTGATCAGCCGGCAACCCAGCCGTTAAGTCAGGAGGTGCTGCTGACGATTTATCAGCGGCTGTTAAACGAAAGCGTACAGACCGCGAAGAAACAGCTGAACGTGACGCTCCTGTTGGACGACGATGCGGCGCAGAAACGGCTGGCGGTTCTGGAAACCTCTGCCGGGGCACTGGCTCTGGAAAAAGATGTGCGTCAGCTGAACGCAGCCTTAAACGAGCTGTGCCTGAAGCAGCCGGAGCCGGTTCTGGAGGTTCGTGCGGAAGCGGGACGGGAATGGGTTTTTGAAGTGAACGGCCAGCGGTTGGCGATTTCGGATCTGATCCGGCTGGAAAAGGACGATCTTGACGCGATCCGCAAGGAAATGGACGCGATCGTCGGTCTGCAGGAAGTCAAGGACACGCTGCGGTCGATGGAAGAACATTACAAAGTGACGCAGCTGCGGCAGAAACAAGGGTTAAAAGCCGCCCCGCTGTCCCGCCACATGATCTTTACCGGCAATCCGGGGACAGGCAAGACGACGATGGCCCGGCTGGTCGCCCGGCTGTTTAAGGCGCTCGGCTTGTTAACGCAGGGGCAGCTGATCGAGGTCAGCCGCAGCGATCTGGTCGGCCGCTATGTCGGCCATACCGCGCCTTTGACCCAGCAGATCATCGAATCCGCGCTGGGCGGCGTGCTGTTTATCGACGAAGCCTATTCGTTAGTCCGCGGCAAGGACGACAGCTTCGGTCTGGAAGCCGTCGATACGCTGGTTAAGGGCATGGAAGATCACCGCGACGATCTGATCGTCATTCTCGCGGGTTACAGCCGTGAGATGGAAGAATTCCTCAACGCCAATTCCGGCTTGAAATCCCGGTTCCCGAATATTCTGAATTTTGCCGACTACACCGGCAGCGAACTGACGCAGATCGCTGTTTCGCTGGCGCAGGGCAAAGATTATGTGATCGACGAGAGCTGTCTGAATGATCTGACGATTTATTTCAACGCCGTCCAGATGAATTCCGCCGCCCGCAGCGGCAACGGCCGTCTGGCCCGCAACACGGTGGAAAAAGCGATCCTGAACCAATCCCGCCGCATTCTCAGCGACCCGCAGGCACGAATGGATCTGTTGCTTCGGGAAGATTTCGATCTCGAACTGTCCGCATGAATGCGGGTCTATGAACAGCGGTGAGAAAGATGATAAATCAGCGAAGTCTCCAAGACTAAAACAAGCTGTCCTCTGCGGCAGCTTTTTCGTTGAACGCTGCGGGCCAAGGTTTAAAATCAGAAATTGTGGCAAGCGCGGAAGGGAGGGGAAAGGGTTTGATCGTCTGCCGCTGTTTCCTTGAGAAACTGGAAAGTTTCGCAAATGAACAAAATTGATTGCGGCCGACATCCCTGAGTTTCTTGACAAGCGGAAAGCGACCGTCTAAGATTAAAGAGGTAGATAAATAAATTGATAGAAAAGAGGAATTATCCATGGCTGAAGAGAAAATTACGCTGACGCTGAATCCCCAGATCACAGAAGAAGAAACCGTTGCGGAGCCGGCTGTGCAGCTGGAGACTGCCGATCAGCAGCAGGAAGTGAAATTAAGTCCGGAAGAACAGAAAATGGTCGACGACTTTTCCAAACAGATCGACGTTACCTCGTCCACAACCGTGCTGCAGTATGGCGCGGAAGCCCAGAAAAAAATCGCGGATTTCTCCGATTCCGCTCTGCAGAACGTCAGAACGAAGGATTTAGGCGAGGTTGGCGAGATGATGGCGGATCTGGTCGGCGAGCTGAAAGGCTTCTCTGCCGATGAAGAAGAAGAAAAAGGCTTGTTCGGCATGTTCAAGAAAACGACGAACAAGATGGAAAAGATGAAAGCCCGGTATGACAAGGCCGAGGTAAACGTCAATAAGATTTCCAAGGCGCTGGAGGATCATCAGATCACGCTGATGCGCGACATCGCTCTTCTGGATCAGCTGTATGAGAAAAACATGGTTCATTTCAAGGAACTGACGATGTATATTTTAGCGGGCAAGAAAAAGCTGCAGGAAGTTCGAAGCAAGGATCTGCCGCAGCTGATCGCCGCCGCGCAGAAGAGCGGTTTGCCGGAAGACGCGCAGAAGGCGAACGATCTGGCCAACGCCTGCGATCGGTTTGAAAAGAAGATTCACGATCTGGAACTGACGCGCACGGTCGCCCTGCAGATGGCGCCGCAGATCCGTCTGGTTCAGAATAATGATACGCTGATGACGGAAAAAATCCAGTCGACGCTGGTCAACACGATTCCGCTGTGGAAAAGTCAGATGGTGCTGGCGCTGGGCCTGAACCACTCCAAGCAGGCGATGGAAGCTCAGCGCGAGGTCAACGAGATGACCAACCAGCTGCTGAAGAAGAACGCCGACACGCTGAAAATGGCAACGATCGAAACCGCGAAGGAATCCGAGCGCGGCATCGTCGATATCGAAACGCTGCAGCATACCAACGAAGCGCTGATCTCGACGCTGGACGAAGTCGCTCAGATTCAGAAGGAAGGCCGCCAGAAGCGGATCGAAGCCGAAGCCGAGCTGCGCAAGATCGAAAAAGAACTCAATCAGAAGCTGCTGGAAATCAACCGCTGAGCCGGCGGTTTTCAGATACGCCAAAACAAAGCGGAAGTCCGGATGAATTTCCCGTTTGTTTCTCAGGCGTTTTTGTGCGCAGAGATTAAGGATTAAAACAAAAAGAATTCCTTTCTTTGCCGGAGTGAAATCCGGACGGAGCGGAATTCTTTTTTATTTTCACACCTTGCGCTGCGGGCAGATCTGTTTGCGAATGTCTGCGCAGTGATCAACCCTGGATTAAAAATAACGAGACCCTGCGGCATCGTGCAATCCTGCGTCAGGATCAGCGGGAATTATTGCGGGGAAAGGTTGGAGTATTCCTGACAGACCTCAATAAATGCTTGAGCGGAGGGCGTCAGGTATTTGTTGCGGTGGTGAATGATGCTGCAGGTGCGGTTGGGCAGCGGGGAGGCCAGCGGCAGCCCGGCGATCGCGCCGCTTTGAATTTCGTTTTTGACCAGCTCATACGGCAAAATCGAGATCCCGATGTTCTCCTTGACGGCGTTGATGATCGAGCGGGTGCTCGTGCTTTCCCACAGCGGCGTGATCTGAACCTCGGCCGTGACCAGCAGGGCGTCGACGACCTCGCGGGTACCGCTGCCCGGTTCTCTTAATAATACCGGGTAATCGGCAAGCGCTTTGACTGTGCATTTGGGACTTTGGGTCAGCGGATGCATTGGGGCCGTAATGACGATCAGCCGGTCGGTGTAAAACGGTACGCAGACAATATCCGGCGAATACGACAAGCTTTCCACTAACGCCAGGTCAAGCTGATTCGTCAGCACTTTGTCTTCAATGATCCGCGAATTGTCGATCAGAACCTGCGTGCGGATCTGGGGAAACCGCAGGTTGAAGCGCCGGACTAACTGCGGCAGCATCTGCGTCCCGGTTGAGATACTGGAACCAATCCGCAGCGTTCCCGCACTGTCCCAGTTTTTCAGCTGCGTCTCCATATCGTCGAACGATTCGATGATGTGGCTCGCATAGCTCAGCATCTTATTGCCCGATTCCGTCAGATACAACTTTTTGGAGATCCGGTCGAATAAGAGAATTCCATAGTATTCCTCCAGCTGCCGGATCGCCAGCGAGACCGCCGGCTGGCTCAAATGCAAGCTTTCCGCGGCCTTGGTGATGCTTCCCGTGCGGCAGACTTCAACAAAAATCCGCAGATGACGCAGGGTCATAATCAACGCTCCTTCCTGAAATCGAATTCATATCAAAAATGATATGTTATTTATAAAATTATATTATTGTCTTTATGAGAACACAAGTCTTATAATAGAGCGGGAGGAAGAAGAGATGACACAAATGGAAGAGAAGAAAAAGCCTTCAAAATTACAAATGTATGCGAAAATGTTCGCTTCGACATTTACGTTAAGCATGTTTACGTTCGGTGGCGGGTTCGTCATTGTTCCGTTGATGAAAAAGAAGTTTGTCGATGAGCTGCATTGGATCGACGAGGAAGAAATGCTGGACATGGTGGCGATTGCCCAGAGTTCCCCGGGCGCGATCGCGGTCAACGGTTCGATCATCATCGGCTACCGGCTGTTAGGGGTGCCGGGCGCGCTGGTCAACATCGTGGCGACGGTGCTGCCGCCGTTAATTATCTTAACGATTATTTCTTATTTCTATGCGGCGTTCCGCAGTTCGCCGATTGTCAGCGCCGTGATGCGCGGCATGCAGGCGGCGGTGGCGGCGGTCATTCTGGACGTCGTCTGGAACATGTTAAAGGGATTGGTGAAAGAAAAGAACGTCGTCAAGTATTTCCTGTTGGTCGCGGCGTTCATCGCCAGCGTTTACTTTAAGGTCAACATCCTGATCATCATCGTCGTCTGCGGTGCGATCGGGACAGTGGATTACATGACGCGGGAGAAGAAAGCGAAAGAAGGGGAGGAACAGAAATGAATATCTTTATCCAGCTGTTTCTGAGCTTTTTCCAGATCGGCCTGTTCAGCATCGGCGGCGGCTACGCGGCGATGCCGCTGATCCAGAGTCAGGTCGTTGAAATTCATCAGTGGCTGACGATGACACAGTTTGCGGATATCATCACGATTGCGGAAATGACGCCGGGACCGATCGCGATCAACTCTGCGACGTTTGTCGGCACGCATATCGCGGGTCTGCCGGGCGCGATCATCGCGACGATCGGCTGCGTGGCCCCTTCCTGCATCATCGTCTTATCCCTGGCTTACGTTTATACCAAATATAAAAACCTGTCGTTGATGAAAGGCATTCTGTCCGGTCTGCGCCCGGTCGTCATCGCTCTGATCGCTTCGGCGGGGCTGTCGATCTGCAAGCTGGCGTTCTTCAAAGAAGGCGCGGCGGGCTTCGGTCTGGAATTTCTTGACCCGCAGAATCTGATCTTCTTTGCGGCGGCGTTCTTCATTCTGCGCAAATGGGAACCAAGCCCGATCAAAGTCATGGTCGGCGTGGGCGTGATTAGCGCGCTGCTGAGCTTTATTTAATCCATTTCTTTTGAAAGGAACGGACACACGCCGTTCTTTTCTTTTACCTGTTATGTCAGAAAACCGGCTGCGGACTTTGAGAAGCGCTGAGAGCTGCCACGCAACGGCGCCCGCTTTGGACAGATCGCGAAATTCCAGTCGTTTTGCCTCTGAAATTTTGATACAATAAAAGCAGAGAGAAAGAAAGAGGGCTGTTATTATGAGTATTCCTGTACCGGCAAAATACATTGCCGACTTTGAAAAGCGCGGCTTCGGCATGTTTATCCACTGGGGACTGTATTCCCAGTTAGCGCAAGGGGAATGGACGATGAACCTGCATCATATTTCCCAGGAAAAGTACACCGAGCTGTTCAACAACTTTACGGCGGAGGACTTCGATGCAAAGAAGATTGTGGCGCTGGCCAAACAGGCGGGCATGAAATACATCACGCTGACGACGCGGCACCACGACGGTTTTTCATTGTACGATACCCGCGGTTTGACCGATTACGACGTCATGCATACACCGTGCGGACGGGATCTGGTCAAAGAATTTGTCGAGGCCTGCCGCGAGGAAGATATCCTGCCGATCCTGTATCACACGACCTTAGACTGGGTTCATCCTGATTTTGACGCCGATTTCGACGCTTATCTGGAATATCTGTCCAAGTCGGTGGAGATTCTGTGCACACACTATGGGAAAATCGGCGGGCTGTGGTTCGACGGCAACTGGTCCAAGCGCGATGCGGACTGGAAGCTGGATGAGTTCTACGGCATGATCCGGCGGCTGCAGCCGGATGCGATGATCATCAACAACACCGGTCTGTCCCGTCAGGGCGAAGCCGGTCATCCGGAGCTGGATTCCGTTACGTTTGAACAGGGTCAGGCGACGCCGATGGACCGCGAAGGCAAGGCCAAATACATCACGGCGGAAATGTGCCAGACGATGAACCGGCATTGGGGCATCGCGGCGCATGATCTGGATTACAAGAGTCCGCGTCAGATGATCGAACGGCTGTGTCATGCCCGCAAGGTCGGGGCCAACTATCTGCTGAACATCGGGCTGACCGGCCAGGGCGGCGTTACGAAGATGACGGAAGCGTTATTGGAAGTCATCGGCCAGTGGACGGCGATGGCGAAGGATTCGCTGTATGATGGCAAGGTGTGCGATATCCGCTGCAGCCATGAAAAAGACTTCGTGCTGGAAAAAGACGGGGCGGCGTATGTGTATGTCCACGATCTTCCGCTATTGGGGCCGAAGGACGTCGTCGCGGCGTATGAAAGCACCGATGAGGATCATTCGCTGTCCAATCTGCACCGCAAGGTCAAATCGATCCGCTGGATCGACAACGGCGAGGAATTATTGTTCAGCCAGAAGGATGACGTCTGCAGCTACCGCGCGGTCGGCTTCCCATATGGCAGCCACTGGATTGTGCGTGTCGCCAAAGTGGAGTTTGAATAAGCCGGGGCTTCGTAACTTTTAAGCAAGCTTAACTCAACAAAACATAAGATAACGCTTTCCAAGATCTGAGAATTAAACTGGGATAGGAGACCGAATTAATTTATAGTGGAAGCAATGATATAAAAGCTGGCCATATCCAGCCTGAATTCAGGCTGAGCATGACCAGCTTTTTGTTTTGGTTTGAATGAAAATTCGAGCGCAGAATCCAAGGCTTTTAAGTTTCGTGAAATTCCAAGTCTGTTTTAGCGATATTAATAAACCCGCTGCTTCCACAGGCCGGTTTGATAGCGCCGGCGGCAGAGTACAAACCGCAGCACAAAGTCAACAAGCAAGCCGATCCACGGTCCGATCACACCCAATCCGACCGGATAACATAAGAGCCAGGACAGGGCCGGGCGGATGATCGTGGTCGAAACTAAGGCATACACCGCGATTAAGCGTGTGTCCCCGGCTCCGCGCAGCGCGCCGCCATACACCGTCATCGCGCTTAAAGAAGGGACGCTGAGCGCGAACAGTATCATAATCCACGATCCCAGCCGGATGATTTCCGGATCCGCGGTAAACATTTGAATTAACGGCGCGCGAAACAGGATCAGCCCGGCCACCATGAGAACCGCCATCGTCATCGCCAGCCGGTTGCAGATCACAGTGACGCACTCCGCCCGATCGCTGCGCCTGCGGCCTAAATTCTGGCCGACTAAGGCCGCCGCGGCGGCCGCAAAGCCGTCGTAGCAGCTGAAACAGATATTGCAGATATTCATGCAGATCTGATGTGTCGCAAACATCTTGGTACCCAGGCCAGCGACGATTAAGGCATACAGGAAGAAACCCAGCCGCATGCACAGCTGTTCCACAAACGCGCTGAACGAAATCTCGCCGACCGGCGCCAACACCTCCCGGCTTGGCAGCCAGCTTTTTTTCAACGTCAGCCGGAGCTTGCTTTTGGGACTGACCAACGACTGGACGCTCATTAAAAACGCAATGAAGCAGCCCAGTGCCGTCGCGATCGCCGCGCCCGCCACCTCTAAGCGCGGAAAGCCAAAATGTCCGCCGATCAAAAGATAATTGAAAACCACATTGATCCCGTTGGCCGCCAGATTGGTGCGCATCGAGATCTTACTGTTGCCGGCGCAGCGCTGGGCGGCGTTGATCGTCATCCCGATATTGCCGAAGAACTGGCCGACGATGACAATCCGGAAATACTGCACCGCCAGATCAATCGTGTCCGCCTGCGCGCCCGCGAATTGGATGTAAGGCCGGGCAAACAGAAACGATAAGCCGCAGACCAGCGCCGAGATCAGCACGGACATCAACAACGACTGCCGCAGACAGGTATTGGCGTCGTCCAGCCGATTGGCGCCAATTCGGCGGGAAATGATCGCCGTGATGCCGACGTTCAGGGAAGCGATGAACGCAATCGCAATAAATTTCGGCTGGTTGGTCAGGCCGATTGCCGCAATCGCGGTTGTGCCCAGAGTGCTGACCATGATCGTATCGACCAGCGACGCCAATCCGACGAAGATCGATTCCACCGTCGCCGGCCAGGCCAGGTCGATCGTTTCTTTCAATAAATGTCTGCCTTCCTGGGGATCGAAGCCGGAGGGCAGAAACGGCTGAAGCTTTAAATTCATTCGTTATTCCTCTATCGTTCAGACACAGTGTCTGAAAATCTAATTTATTATAACACCGCCCCTGCGCTGCGGGAAGCACAAGAAAAAAGTCTGCTTTTGAACAAGCTGAACGATTCTGAGGAAACCCGGTTACTTCGTTAGCCGGCAGTGCCGGCTGTCAATGAATCGGGATACACAGCATTACTTCGTTAGCCGGATTGTCTGGGGAAACCAATGAAGCGTCAGCCGCAATCCTTTTCCACCAGCTCCCGCGCCAGCCAGCGGCAGGGGTAACGTCCGCTGGTCAGCTCCTGAATTTTTTCGATTAAGGAAGAATTTGTCGTTAAAAACTCGTAGACCACCTGTTCGCCATACTCTTTTGCCACGATGTCCGCCTGATCCTTTAATAAATAATCCAGCTTGCCGATCAGGTCGTAGGAAAACGTCAGCGTGTAGCGGTCCATCTGGATCGTTTCCACCTTCGGCGCCAGCTTCAGCGTTTCGCTGACCGATCGGGAATACGCCCGAACCAAGCCGCCCGCGCCCAGTTTGATTCCGCCGAAATACCGCACCGTGACGGCGCAGCAATCCTGCAGGCCGCTGAGCTTCAAGGATTCCAGCATCGGGACGCCCGCAGTCCCGCCGGGCTCTCCCGCGTCGTTGGAACGCTGCAGTTCGTTGTGCTGCCCGGCGATATACGCGTAACAATGATGATTCGCTTCCGGATGCAGCTTCCGGATTTCCTGAATAAACGCCTTGGCCTGCACTTCATCCAGACATTTGCGTACATAACAGATAAATTCCGACCGTTCGATCACGATCGTGTGATGAAAATCTTCTTTCAGCCGCATGCGATCACCTCTTGGTTTTCATCTTATCATGATTTCTAATCTCAAACAATCCTTCCTGACTTTCAGAATTTTAGCGTGCACAGTCTGTTCTATATTATAAAAGCAAAAACTGATCATCCATTCCCGGCGAAATCCTTTTGAAATAAGACTTGTAGAATAAGCCCAATTCAACTAGAATAAGACTATTGATTTAAGAAAGCAGGGGTTTTATGAGTAAATTCAATTCCGATAAAATGGGGACCATGCCGGTCGGCAAGCTGCTTTTCAGCATGTCGGTGCCGGCGATCTTTTCGATGTTGGTTCAGTCGTTATACAACGTTGTCGACAGTATTTTCGTCGCACAGGTCAGCGAAGACGCGCTGGTCGCGGTTTCGATCGCCTTTCCGCTGCAGATGCTGATCATCGCGCTGGCGCTGGGCGTCGGGGTCGGCACCAATGCGCTGATCGCCCGCCGGTTAGGCGAGAAACGCCGGGAGGAAGCGAATATTGCGGCGAATACCGGAATCGTGCTGTCGTTGATCAACATGGCGCTGTGCATGCTCGTCGGTCTGTTTCTGGCCAAGCCGTTTGTCGGCCTGTTTACGCAGGACGCCGCGGTGTTTGCGATGGGGTCGCAGTATTTGATGATCGTCATGGTATTCTCAGTCGGCGTCATGATTGAAATGACCTGTTCGCGCGTGCTGCAGGCAACCGGCAACATGATCGTGCCGATGATTTCGCAGCTGATCGGCGCGATTACCAATATTATTCTTGATCCGATTTTCATCTTCGGTTATTTCGGCGTACCGAAAATGGGCGTGGCCGGCGCGGCGGTGGCGACGGTTATCGGTCAGATCCTGGCGATGATCTTCGTCTTGATCGTCTTGAAAGTCGGCACGCATGAGGTCGATATCGCGCCATGGCGGCATCATCCGCAGATGCAGGCGGCCAAGGATATCTACCGCGTCGGGATTCCGACGTTTGTCATGAACGCGATCGGTTCCCTGACGACGACTGCGATGAACGCCATTCTGATGAGCTTTTCTGCAACGGCAGTGGCGGTGCTGGGCATCTATTTCAAGCTTCAGTCGTTTGTCTTCATGCCGATTTTCGGCCTGAACCAGGGCGCTATGCCGATTCTGGGCTACAACTACGGCGCGGCGGATGAAAAACGCTTCACCCGCACGCTGGCGCTCTCTTTCGGCGTGGCGGTCACGATCATGCTTGTCGGCACGGTGCTGTTCTGGACGATGCCGGAGATGCTGCTGAAGCTGTTCAACGGCTCTGATCAGATGCTTCAGCTGGGCGGCTATGCGCTGCGGGTGCTGGCGCTGTGCTTCTTGCCGGCGGCCTGCAGCATCATCATGACGACGATGTTCCAGGCGTTAGGCAAAGGCATGATGAGCTTGGTCATGTCGTTATTGCGCCAGCTGGTATTCATCATTCCGCTGGCCTGGATACTCGGCCAGCTGGGCGGCCTGGGCGCTGTCTGGTTCTGTTATCCGGCGGCGGAGCTGCTCGTCGCGCTGATCTTCGTGCCGATCGCTTTAAAAACGATAAAGAAAAGTTTTGAAGCGGAACGGCAGGAAATCGGGGCATATTAATAAAATACCGACGCGGCGCATAGACATGATCCGCGTTGTGAAAGTCATTGAAAACTTTGGATTTCCAATTCCGGTAAGCTTAAAAAAACAGCCGGCATAACGCAGACAGGGAGGTCGCGAGTCTGATCATGAAAAAAGCATGTATCTTTTTATACGGCGCTTCGGCGGCGCTGATGATTATCAGCACAATCTTTCAGCTGCAGCATCACCTCTACGCCAAGCTGGGCTATCTGGCAATGGCGCTGGGCGTGCAGCTGATCGGTCCGCTGGCGGTCAAAGGGTTGAAATTAAAAAACGCCTGGGGTTTGTTGTTCTGGACGCAGCTGTTCATCGCCGTCGCGATGATTATCGGCAATACGCTTAACGGCTATGCCATTCCCTGCTTTGACAAAGTTCTGCATTTCAGCTCCGGCATTCTGATCTGCGCCGGGATCACACTGGTTTATTGCTGGCTGAAACAACAATGGACGGAAGACTCGCGGCGCCATTACCTTTTAAAATGTCTGTCGATTCAGGGGATCAACATGATGATCGCCTTTCTGTGGGAATGCTTTGAATTCGCCTGCCTGATCTTTCTGAAGATCGACGCGATCAATCACTACACCCAGGGCGTTTATGATACGATGACAGATATGATCGTCTGCTTCTTAGGCGGCCTTGTCTTTCTGACTCTGCTGACGCGGCATGAGCGCAAAGGAAAAAACGATCCGCTGACCGCTTCGCTGAAGACGTTTTATCAAACCAATCTCAAAGACCGTTAAAAAAGCGGCCGATTAAAAACTGTCAGGGACTTCTACGCAGAAGACTGGCAGTTTTTATTTCGTTTTTTCAAGCGTTTCTTCGCGGGAAAAGACAAAAGCAGGATTAAAATTCAGACAAAGCGGAGAAACCGCCATCCGGATCCTCTGTCCTCTTACGCAAAAACCGGCAAAATCGAACAGCGCAGATCAGACGGTTCTGCCGCAGAAAGGCGTGAAAATAAAAATAAATTAAATCCGCCGAGGCATACTAGAGGCCAGGAGGAAATCATGATGCAGATTGAAGGAATTGTCCGCGCTGTTCCGCAGCCGCACCTTGAAATCAAGACGGAGACCATGCCGGAAGGGGCGCTGATCGTCATGCTGGGAACCCTGTTATTCAAACAAAAGGCGGAAAGAAAAGGCTGTCTCTGGACACTGGAACTCCCTGCGGAAGCTTTTTCCCTGCAGCCGCTCACCGCCGGCGGCACCGTTGAAATCTGGCTGGCTCCGGAAGCCGGTGAATGCCTGACGCGGTGTCCTCAAGCCCTGCAGGAAGCCCTTCTGGCCAATCGAAGCGCTTGTTATTTTTTTCAGCTGCTTGATCCCTGGCAGCGGGAACGAATCATGAATTATGCTGAACAAGGTGCAGAGGAACAACGAATTCGCCGGATTGACAAAATCATTGCGATGCTCTATGAAAGGCGTACTTTGTGAACTTGTGAAATTAAAATAAGAAAATTAGCACTTATCTATTGACAGTGCTAAAAACTGTGATATACTAAAATTGCAAGTTGGGAAAGACCCAATGAAGCCAGGAATAAGACAGATAGAAAGAGGCGATTCAAGATGAGATTTGTACCGAACACCTGGATGGACAACTTGGCCGACGAGGTTCTTAAGGATCCATTTTTCAGAAAGAATAACGTCCCGGCTGTCATGAAAACCGATATTCGTGAGCGAGAAGATGGCTATCTTCTGGATATTGAACTCCCTGGATTTAAAAAGGAAGAAATCAAAATGGAACTGGAAGACGGTTATCTGACGATTGCGGCCGCCCGCACAGCTTCCAATGAAGAACGAAGCGAACAGGGCAAGCTCGTTCGCCAGGAACGTTTCAGCGGCAGCTGCACCCGGACCTACTTTATCGGTGAGGAAATGAATGTCGAGGATATTAAAGCCCGCTATGAGAATGGCGAACTGAAGGTCTTCGTCCCGAAGAAGGATCCGCAGGCGATGCAGACCAAAAAGACCATTTCGATTGAATAACTTCTCTGAGCAATCAGAGTTCTGATCAGGCAGGATCGCATAAGTTGAAAACAGAAAGAGGTGTGATGTATGAGATTACTACCGAGAATGATGTTTGACGACTTCTTTGATGACGTGTTTGACGAACCGCTGCTCCACCGCAACGCAATTACGGCGATGCGCTGTGACATCCATGAGAAGGACGGCAGTTATCTGCTTGACATTGAATTGCCAGGCTGCAGCAAGGAAGACATTAAGATGGATTTGGAAGACGGCTATCTGACGGTTTCCGCTATCCGCAATACCAATAAGGAAGAAAAGGATGATCAGGGCAATGTAATCCGCCAGGAGCGGGTTCAGGGCTCCTGCTCCAGAAGCTTCTATGTCGGCGAGGCGGTGACACCGGAGGATATCAAAGCTCACTATGAAAACGGCGAGCTGAAGATCGTTCTGCCGAAGAAGGATGCGCCGGCTGTGGAAAACAAGAAAACCATTATGATTGAATAACCCGGGCTTAGAATCAGCGGATCGCAAGTGCCGCTGATTTTTTCTTTTTGCGCTTTTGTCTATTCAGGGACAAAACCCGGTGTTTCGGCTGTTGGAAGATCCGTTTTCATAAGATTGCAGCGAATGGGAAATATCCGTCTTGCTGAAGGCTGAGTTAATCCGCCGCCATGCCTGCCGTTTTAAAAAGCAGGCTGGGAATCCGGAAGAATTGACAGAATCTGACGATTGTCTATCGCATCCCTGTTCCCCTTCGGCTATACTGGGTCTGTAAACAATAAAGGAGGGAGAATCAGGTGAATACACTCGAAATTCTGGTCACCTGCCTGGCTTTGTCGCTGGATTGCTTTGTGGTCATGATGGCGCGGGGCGCGATGATGAATCCTCAGGAACATCGCCGTTCGCTGATGAACAGTTTGATCTTCGCCGGATCCAGTCTGTTGATGATCGTGCTGGGGTCGCTGGCCGGTTCTCTGATCAAAAGCCAGCTGGTGCTGCATGTCAATCAGGTAATCGCCGCGCTGATCCTGTTTGCGCTGGGCTGCTTCCTGTTGATTCAGGCATTTCGTCAAAAAGCTTTTGAGGAACGTCACGACGAAAGCTTTAACTACAAAAAAGTACTGATCCTGGGATTGCTTACCAGCGTCGACGTGTTCTTGCTGGGCACGAGTATGACACTGCTTCAGACAGACTCGATTCAGGTATGTCTGATTTCAACGCTGGTTACGCTGGTCTGCGTTGAGCTGGGACAACAGATCGGCTATCGGCTGGGGCTGGCGTATCGCCGGACGATCTTCACGGCGGGCAGCGTCATTCTCTTTTTGATCAGTCTCAAGATTCTTTTCCAGGTGCTGACGCATCTGCGGTAGGGGGGACGAGCATGGAAAAACGGGGGATGATGAAACGCTTTCTGGCTGAAAGCCTGAAAGAACTCATGCTGCAGAAAAGTTTTGAGAAGATCACGATTAAACAAATCTGCGACAAAACCGGCGTCATCCGGGCGACGTTTTACAATTACTTCGAAGATAAGTACGCCGCTTTAAGCTACATCATCTATCTGGATACGGTGGAAACCGCACTCCCGTATATTGAAAAGAAGCAATTCCTTCAAGCTGTCAAAGCGATGCTCGATAACTTTGTGGAAAACCGCGAATTCTATCAGATCGCATTTCGGATCACGGGTCAGAACAGCTTTGAAGACTTGTTTGAAGAAAACGTCCAGCAGCTGTTTACCGAGATGTTCCGCCGTTATGGCCGGCCGGAGCAGTTAGGTACGATGAGCGAGGAAGAGCTGGCCGGATACTTCGGCAACAGTTTGTGCTATACGGTCAATCACTGGCTGTGCCGCAACCGCAGCATGGACAGCGAGACGTTTCTGAAGCAATACGGCGCGGTGGTCACCAGCTCGATTTTCGATTTCCTTGATATGCCGCAAAGCGGCGGCAGCGGGCTGTGAGTTTTGGGCAGGCCATTTGTAAAGTTCCCTTTCAAAATGGGGAAAACTTCACGGAAGAAGGCTTGACACAAAGACGGAAGCGTGATAATTTTTAGACAGTTAACCGACTGACGGAAGTGGAATTGACCACAGGGAAGTTAATGCTAAGCAGAGCCGACCGTCTGGGCCATTGTGGACCAGCAGTGCGGCTTTTTTTCGTAAAAGGAGGAGAACAGATGAAAGAGGATCAGCTGAAATACGGATGCAACCCCAACCAGAAACCAGCCAGCGTTGATATTGAAGAAGGCGACCTGCCCTTTACCGTTTTAAATGGACGGGCCGGCTATATCAATTTGCTGGACGCCCTCAACGCCTGGCAGCTTGTCAGGGAATTGAAGGAAGCGACCGGCATGGCCGCCGCGGCTTCCTTTAAACATGTATCTCCAGCCGGCGCGGCGATCGGGCTGCCCTTGGATGAAACAATGAAAAAGATCTATTTCTGTGAAGGAATCGAGCTGACGCCGATTGCCTGCGCGTATATCCGTGCCCGCGGTGCTGACCGGATGTCTTCCTATGGTGATTTTGCGGCGCTGTCTGAGGAATGTGATGAAGCCACGGCCCGTTTCTTATCTAAGGAAGTTTCCGACGGTGTGATCGCTCCGTCTTACAGTGAAAAAGCGCTTGAAATTTTACGCGCAAAACGCAAGGGAACCTATCTGGTCCTGCAGATGGATCCCAACTATACGCCCAAACCAATGGAAAGCAAAGAAGTGTACGGCGTGCGTTTCCATCAGCAGCGCAACGATGTGAAGATCGACGAAAATCTGCTTCAGAATATCGTATCTGAAAATAAGGAATTGCCGGAGGGAGCCAAACGCGATCTGCTGATCGCGATGATCACGGCCAAATATACCCAGTCCAATTCCGTTGTTTATGCCAAAGACGGCCAGGCGATCGGGATCGGCGCCGGCCAGCAGTCCCGTATTCACTGCACGCGCATGGCGGGCAACAAAGCGGATATCTGGCATCTCCGTCAGCATCCGAAGGTATTGAGCTTGCCGTTTAAAGAGAAGATCCGGCGGCCTGACCGCGATAACGCGATCGACGTCTATATTTCCGACGAATGGGAAGACCTGCTGCGCGAGGGAAGCTGGCAGGAAGTCTTCACGGAAAAGCCTGAGGTCCTGACGGCAGAAGAAAAGAAAGCCTGGCTGGCGCAGGTCAGCGGCGTCTCCCTGGCTTCCGACGCTTTCTTCCCGTTTGGTGATAATATTGAACGGGCCCGCAAGAGCGGCGTGTCCTATATTGTTGAAGCAGGCGGCTCGGTCCGCGACGATCATGTCATTGATACCTGCAACCGCTACGGTATCGTTCTGATCTTTAACGGCGTGCGGCTGTTCCATCATTAAAAAGTTCCATCATTAAAAATAAGAACAAGCATTCAAGTTTGTCATTCTGAAAATAAAAAAGCGAAGAGAAGGATATCCTGATCAACCGGGGACACTGCGCGGTGTCCGGCATTAGCTGAAAAGGATATTCTTTTCTTTATATGGAAAAGAAGAAATGATCTTGAATGAAACTGACCGGGCTTAAATTGAAGAAGACGATTGATTGAATAAACAAAACAGCGTGATTCAAATTGGAAGAAAGAATTAAAAATGGCGTGTCAAGAAATGAAGCAAAACGAGAATTACCCCTCAATCGAAAAATGAACAAATAAGCAAAAAGGCTTTAAAATAAGGGGGAAACAAAGTGAGGGGAGAAAATGCAAAAAAAATAAAAAAAGATGTTGACAGAAAAGGGGTGATTTGGTAATATTAATGAGCACCTCGCGAGAGGGCGT